>JBJOLO010000828.1:0-5374 GCA_046045565.1 Planctomycetota bacterium
GTTTGAAGCGGGGGCGGCCTCCGCTATTTCGAGGTCCTCGACCACGGCGACGACCGCCTTGCTCCTCCTCTGCGGGCTCGTCATCCCCCACATCGATGTCGGCCATCCGCCCGCCCATCGATTGGTTGGGGTCAAATCCGCCTTGACGGAAGTATTGCGATTCGACGTCGCTGATGTGCAGGAATCCATTGCGTCCTACTCCAAAATCAACAAACGCCGCCTGGATGCTCGGCTCCAGATTGACCACCCGGCCTTTGTAGATGTTGCCGACATAATTGTCCTGGCTGGCGCGTTCGACATAAAGTTCTTCCAGGACGCCGTCCTCGATCACCGCAATTCGGCATTCTTCCGGTTGC
Source organism: Planctomycetota bacterium (assembly GCA_046045565.1). Taxonomy (GTDB): domain Bacteria; phylum Planctomycetota; class Planctomycetia; order Pirellulales; family Pirellulaceae; genus VGZA01. Next base: position 357 of record JBJOLO010000828.1, read on the forward strand.
GAGACATTGATCAGCATTTCCTTCTTCATAGGCTTGGACTTTCGGGATGGGTGGATTGGGAAGTGGCTTTCGGCTCAAGCCGGCCACGGTTGTAAGCAAACAAGCGTGCTGACCGCCGCCTCGCGGGGTGCGCGCCGTGAAAAGCCGGGTCATTCGACGCAGGGCCGCCGTGGATTCTCTGAGAATCACGACCGACGCCATGCGATGCTGTCGACCATGGCTGGAGAAGAGCGAACAACGGACGAGCGGCGTCGACGAATTGTCGCATCGCTACCGGAAAAGAAATACCTGAAATGGTGTGCGCTTCGCTGCTCGCAAGGCTTGGCGAAGCTGCAATGCCTTGCAGTGTATGCATCAGTCTCGTGGCGAGCGGTTCGGGGATCACAGGCCTGACGGCAAGCGTCAACGCGATCAATTCATGACCCGACGTCCGGTCGCACTTGGGGGTACTCGAAACGGGACGTGTATCTGTACTTCGAAATCTATTTAACTCGGTGTTCTATCGAATCGGACTTGCAAAGCCGGCGCTTACACCTCCATTTCGCCGAATCCTTGCGAGACCAGTTCCACCAAGGCGGCTAATGCTTTCGGAGCATCAGGGCCGTGGGCTTGAATCGTCAGCTGAGTTCCTTGAACGGCAGCACAGGTCAGGATGGACAGGACACTCTTCCCATCAAATCGTTCATGTCCCTTCACAATCTCGACCGTCGCCTCGAATTCGTTTGCTCGCCGTGCGAACAAATCGGCAGGCCGCAAATGAATCCCCAGTGGATTCACGATAGTCACGACCGTGGCTACTATTTCGTCGGCCATGGATGATCGATCCGGGAAATCACTGTGGGAAGTACGTCCTTCGTGTTGTCGCAATCAACGAACTCGCTTCGATCTACAACTGGTTATTGTCTGCTTCCTCCAAAAGTTGCCTGATGTCGTTTACGGTCTGAGCTTGTTTCAGGAATCGACAAAAAGTGTCGTCCCGTAATTGCCGGGAAATGTTTTCCAAAGCCCGCAGGTGATCGCCGGGGCGATCGGGCGGGGAAATCAGCAGGAAGAACAGTTGGACTTTTTCACCGTCCAAGCTGTTGAAATCAATGCCGTTGGCACAAACTCCGACAGTACCGACCAAGCGGTCGACACTGGGGTGCTTGGTATGCGGTACCGCAACGCCGCGTCCGATGCCCGTGCTTCCCAATTCCTCTCGCTTCAGAATGGCTTTGACAATGCTGTCGCGATCGGCCAGCGGAATCGCCTGAGCCTGCACGAGCGACTCAACCAACTCCTCGATGGCTGCCGGCTTATTGTCGGCAACCAACTTGGCTCGAATCGCGCCAACACAAACAAAATCCGCAAATTTCACGGCGGTAGTCCTCGCACTCGTATCCGTATTTCCGCTAGGTAAGCAAATCAGCGTCGCGAACTCAAGATGAGTCGTATCGGCGCTATTCGTCTCCCTCAACGCCGAGACCGCCCTCACGGCCGGAATTCGCCTTGCGATGATCGTTCTCGCGATCCCGATGTTTGCGAAGCTGCCCCTCGACCTTGTGCAGGGCGCCGTCCAGGGCGGCCAGCACATTCGGTCCCGAATCGGTGGCAACGCAATCGGTCGAATGCTCTGCCGTAACCTTGATTTCGACCTTGGGGTTTTCGCGATGTTCCAGGTCAACCGTCACCACGATCGCCGTTGTACGTTCATGGTAACGCTGCAGCTTTTCCACCTTAGCGGCAATCTTCTCCTGGGTGGTTGAAGCGAGGTGCCCGTGACGAGCTGATATACTGACCTGCACGCAAAAAACTCCTTCCGTCTCCAGAGGTTAGATCGCTTTCGGACTTCGAAAGGGCGTCATTCTAGCCGCTTCGCGCCGACTTCACAAATCACCGTGGCAATGTCTGTTCGCCTATCGATGGCCCAAGCCCGTTCGCTACGCAAGTAGCCCGTTCGCTAAGCAAGGAGCCCGTTCACTACGCAAGGAGCTCGTCTGATACCAGAGCTAGTTTGGTATCGGGTGACGCTCTTTGCCGGACGCGAAGGGCGGCTGACCAAGGGGGCTGAAGACGAAAAAGGCGTCGTCCAAGTCCCTCCGGCAGGCTCACTTCGGCCGCACGGCAAGCTCCCAAGTGTAACGATTTGCCCAAAAACTCGGAAGGGGCGCATTGACCCATCGGGCTGTCGGAGGGCGCCCCCTCCTCTTTTCAGGCCGCGGCGGTCGTTCTCAACAGGCCCTCACGAGTTCGGTGCATTGACTTTCGGCACGGGAGCCCCCGGGGACCTGTAGGGGATCGATTTGTCCCGCAAACGCTGATTCCAGATGAGAACGGCCTGTTTCCTCGCTTCCACCGGTCGCTCGGGGTGGTAGTTATTCGTTGTTCCTGTCAGTCGCCGCAGGGTATCGAAAGCCAGAACCCGCACCGCGAGGGACTCGTGGTCGAGTGTTTCAATTAATTGCTTGGCCCCGCCTTGCTCGAATTGTTCCTGCGAATAGTCCTGCAGGAACCGGGTAATCAGGGTGGACGCCCCCGGTTGTTCGGACTCCACGGCCCGTTGCAAGGCGGCCGCCGATTCCGGACTCTTCGCTATCGCCTCGCGTAACGAATCCACCGCGGTGCTCCAATAGGACCGTTGCTTTTCGTCGTTCAGTTCACGCAATAATGCCCCGAATTCGTTCAGGCTCCCCAAGCCGCGGGCCGCCAGGGATCGCACTTCCACCTGACGGAAATTGGTGCGTTCCTCGAGCAGCAACACCAACGACTTCTCCGTGTTCAGGAACACCTCCAGGTCGCGCGATGCGCGGCGATCCAGATTGGAGACGCTCTTGCGCGGGTCCAGCCAGGCCGGAGGACCGTCCCGGCCGACGAGTTCGGCGGGCTGATCGCCGGTTTTTACCAGCATTTGATCATGGCCGATGAGCACTTCGTTGCCTTGGTCGGCTTGAAACGCCACCGTCCCCGCCGTAGCCATCCAGCGGATCGCCACCACGCCCGTAGCCGGCTCGTCGCTCGCCTCCGAAATCAAGTGCCGACGGACCTCGATCGCCAACTCCGCATCCGATCCTTTGAGCGTGGCCGTGCCGGAAACACCCTCCATCCGCAAGCGGACTTGGCTGTCGTTCTTGCCCGAACTCGTAAACACGGCATGACCGTAGTCGAGGTGGACAACGGGCAGTCCGTCATTTTCCGATGCCGCAATTTGCAAGGAAGTATCGCCATCGAGCATCAATTGAAGCCCGTTCGTCAGTGCCACGATTGGTCGATACGTCGGCAGAACACGCAGGGACTCCCCGGATCGGATGATAGCGCCGCGAGGCATGCGATACCAAATCCGCGTCGCCGGATCGAGGTGCGCTAGGACTTGATCCTCCGACAACAGTCGAGCCACTTCGCTGGGTGCCGGCGCGGCAGGACGGCCGCGACTCCCGGCCGGTTTTTTGGAATTTGCGTCTTCTTTTCGCCCCGTTTCGTCCCCAGTCGATGCGACGCCCTTGCCATCGGTGCGATCCAAGTCTGGCTTGGCAACTGCCGGCGCGTTGCCATCCTCGCGGGCCTCGCGATCCGCACCGTGATCCTCTGCTGCCTTCGATACCGCCTCATCGTCCGGTGCCGTCGATGGCATGTCCGACGACTCCGGAGCACCATCCGTTGCAAAACCTTCCGATCTGCTCCCGACCTCATTGGTTGTACCCTCCTCCTGGGACTCGATCACAGACGAGTCACGTGCGTCAGGCGTCCTGGAGGATTCCCCATTGGCAACGGCGTTACGCGAAGCGGAGTTGGTAGAGCCATTGCCCAGTGCAAGTTCGCGAAACGCCTGCAACGGTCCTTTGCCGATGAAGGCGAACCATCCCCCGCCCAGCATCAGAACCAACGCGGCCGCAATGAGCATCCATCGGCGGCTGCTTTTCGGTTGGCGTTTGGAGCGGCGCGAGGCCGATGCGGTACCGACCTGAAGCGGTACGGCTTCGCCCGCGGTTGGCGGCGGCTCGGGCTCGTTCGCTGCCGTGCCTACCGTCCGCGGCGGAGGAGTTGGTTCGTCTGCCGCGTAACGTTCGGCCCCGGCAAAACGCCCGCTTCCCGAGGCGCTCCGAGTGCCCGAGTCCCCGTTGGCAGCTCCCACGCGATAGATTCGCTCGCGGAGTCCGGGCGGAACCTGAGCCGGTTGATCGACGACGAGCGTCAGGATCTGGTGGCACGAAGCCACCTCCGCCAAATGCCGATCCGACTCCAGGCAGACTTTTTCGAAGTCCGGGAATCGATCGCGAGGCAGGGTGCTGTCGAGAAACTCGGCCACCGTGTTGGGGTCCAACCCCATTCCCTTGCCATCGACTTTCGGGGCATCCAGTCGTAACCGCCGTGTGCAGGTCCGAATGCGGTGGACGAGCTCCGAGGCAAACTTGCTTTCCTCGATCTTCTTCTCCAGCTCCCGAGCATCAGCCGGCTCCAGGTTATCGTCCAGGTATGCCAGCAAGGTCAGCAGCGTCAGTCTCATGATTCATCCCCGGCAAAACGGTTCTTGAAGTGTTCTCCAACCGCAATAGTGCCGAGAGACGCTCGTTGCCGTGCAAAAATCTCAAGTTTTTTCGAAATGGACTAAGGCGAGCGGGCGATGCCTCGGATGAGCTGGCAATGCTGGCAGTTTCGACCGTCAAGGCGGCGCGACGAATCGACAACGAGTCTTGTCGAGAGTCTTGTCGAGAGTCTTGTCGACAGTCTTGTCGATGGCAGGGCGATCGATATTCCCTGGCGAGAGAGCTATCGGGTCAGACGTCGTACGGGTGGGCCGGATGTTACCAGCGTCGACCACTGGCCATCCCAACTCAGGGCTACAAGGCTTCCAAGGGAAAGGAGCAGTTGCAGGCAGCCGAGCACGACGGGGTGGAGACCGGGGGGGGCGAGATGAGCCGGAAACCAGTCTTCCGTCGATTCCCAGCCGCGTTCGGTCCTTCGCCAACCTTCGGCGCGCGTTGCCTGTGGTGCGGGCGGTTGGAACCGTAGGCTTGGAACTCCTGGCGTCGTGGCTTGAGTCG
>JBJOLO010000730.1:0-5552 GCA_046045565.1 Planctomycetota bacterium
CAGGCCGCCCATTTCCGTAGGAGTCGCTTCCAGAACCTCGGCCTTCCAACCCCGCGTTTCGGCATGCTTCTTGTACATCCGCATCAAGTCGCCTGCGAACAATGCCGCTTCCTCGCCACCCGTCCCGGCTCGAATTTCCATCACACAACGCGTCCGCTCGGCGTCCGCGCCACCCATGGTCATGTCGAGCAACTCTTCCCAGAGCTTCTCCCGCTCCTGCTTCAATGCGGGCAACGTTTCCTTCGCCAATTCGCGAAACTCGGCGTCGTCGCCTTCGGCAAGTCGCGTCGTCTCCTCGATTTCATCGATCAACTGCCTGAACCGACGGTACCGAGTCGCAAGGCGCGTCAGTGCCCCGTGTTCCCGCGCAACCGCGGCGATTTTCGTGGAGTCGGCAAGCACGGCCGGATCCGCCAACTGCCGCTCCAATTCCTCGAACCGCGACAACTTCTCTTCAAGCATTTCGCGCATGACATTCAAACCCGTGAAATTCAAACCCGTGAAATCGCATCCGCTAACATCGCAGTCCGCCGGAATCCGTTTCGTCCTGCTACGCCCATCCCTGACCGCGAATCGTCTCCATTCCGTTCTGTTCACCCCGTGGAAGGCGGCATGCCATCATACCGTCTAACGGTCATTAAGGCTTACGGTCCTCAGAGCACATCGGGTATACCGCCTCGAAATCGGGCAACGCACTGCCCGGTACCAACCTTGGTTCCCGCCGTGTTTGCTCTCAAGATCGCGTGGCAATGGATCACGCCACACACGGGTGAAGATCGAACTTCACCAGCGGGTAAGAGCCGACCTTCAGACACTCGGGACGGTCGAAAGTCACCTGACCGGCCCATCGCACCCAATCGGTCGCGTGGCGCCAGTCAATCCGTCCCGACTCGATCGGGTATTCGCTACGTTTCAGCCGACGGCTTGGCCGGCTTTCGCTTCTTCGGAGCTTGCACACTGGAGTACGTTCCCGAAGCGAATTTGCTTTGAAATTTCTCGATGCGACCAGCCGTATCGACATACTTCAGCTTGCCCGTAAAGAACGGATGGCAGGCCGAACAGATGTCCACGCGCAATTCCTTCTTCGTGCTCCGCGTCTTAAACGTGTTGCCACAGCCGCACGCTACCACGGTTTCCTGATAGTTGGGATGAATGCCGTCTTGCATATCCGCGAGCCCTCGATCTGTCGAGATTTTCAAGGAATTGTCAGAAGCAAAAATATATACACAGTCCCCGCCGTTCACAAGGCCGGAGATTGCGACGGGACCAAGAACCCTTTATCGCGGACGGCACTCCCAGGCGAACGCCGACGATGGGTCCTCCTCGCCACCCTAAACCCTCATCAAAAAACGTGTTGCGACGCATTTCGATTCACCAGTTCGTCCCCAATCTCCCATTCCAAGACCCACACGTTTTGGGGCCCGTCCCGTCTCCGACCAGTCTGAACGTGTGTGTCTCGGATTGATGCCGCCCCTCCCAAACCACCTATCCTTCCAAGTCCCGATGGGTGTCTGCAGGCATCCCGCATTCCAAGACACACACGTTTGGGACCTGCCAGGTTCGCCGGCGTTCTTGCGTGTAGGTGTCCTAGCTTCGCGTTGTGGCATCAGGGCTTTCGCGGTAGAATCACCGCCCGATTTGTCGGGTAAGTTTTGTTGGGTAAGTTTTGATTGATGAGGCAGAGTTTCCCGCACTCTGCCGATCCTCGCGACGTCATGGATGACGCACGATGCCGAACGATTCCTATGCCTCGTCCCGGAGTTCTCTCCCCACCGGAATTTTGTCGGAGGGGCGGGATATCTTGCGGCAGGAAGGTCGCGCCCTGTTGGGACTTGCCGATCGCCTGGATGGCTCTTTCGAGGCCGCGGTGGAACGCATCGTTGCCTGCCCAGGCTCGGTCCTTGTCACCGGCATGGGGAAAGCCGGCCTGATCGGACGCAAGATCTCCGCAACGTTCTCGTCGCTCGGGCAACCCAGCCATTTTCTGCACCCCGCCGAAGCGATCCACGGCGACCTCGGATGCGTCACCGCGAACGACCTCGTGCTCGCCTTATCCTATAGCGGCGAGACTGAAGAAGTGGTCCGACTCGCAGCGCCCATCCGCCAGCGCGGCTGTGGCTTGATTTCCATCACCGGGGCTCGTAGTAGTCGCCTGGGAAAGCAATCCGACGTGGTGCTCGACCTGGGCCGGGTGGAGGAGGCTGGCTCCTTGCGGCTCGCTCCGACGACCAGCACCGTATTGATGTTGGGGTTGGGTGATGCCTTGGCATTGGCCGTCAGCCATCGTCGCCAGTTTCTCGCCGATGATTTTGCTCGCAACCATCCCGGCGGGAGCCTGGGGCGCAAGTTAACTCGCGTCGAAGACGCCATGCGACCGCTCCATGAATGCCGCGTTGCAGACGAAAAAACGACCGTTCGCGAGGTCTTCGTACGCAAAGGCTTACCCGGTCGCAGATCGGGTGCTGTCATGATCCTCGACGACGCAGGGCGTTTGGCAGGAATTTTCACCGACAGCGATCTGGCTCGCCTGCTGGAACGTAAGCAGGATGCAGCACTCGATCGCCCCATCGCTGACGTGATGACGCGCAATCCTCAGGCTATCCAAGAACACGCTTGGCTTGTCGAAGCATTACAACTGCTCGCGTCGCGAAAAATCAGCGAGCTACCGGTGGTGGACCAGGACCGACGCCCGATCGGACTGATCGACATTACCGACGTGTTTGCGCTCGAGCCACGATCCGGGGGCGGCGATGGTGATGCATCGCAAGCCGCCCATGGCGAAGACGACGCACACAGCGATGAAGAGCCTCGCATTTATCCGTGGGCACCAAAAACGATGTAGATACTCAGGACGGTGCGGTGGTCGTCCGGAGCACGATCCCGCGCCGCTGGCGAGAGGGAGTAGCCGCAGCATGAGTCTTGATGCACAGTGCGAACCGATCGAACTGATCCTGTCCGACGTGGACGGCGTGCTGACCGATGGCGGCATCATGTTCGACAATCAGGGAATCGAGATCAAGAAATTCCACATTCGAGACGGGCTCGGCATCAAGCTCTGGCAGCGAGCCGGCTATCGGTTTGGAATCCTCACCGCGAGGAATTCGCACATCGTGAAGGTTCGTGCGGCCGAACTGGGCATCGACCTGGTGCGTCAGGGCTTTGAAGAGAAACTACCGGCAATCCGCGAGATGCTTCGGGAACTGCATTTGCAACCGAACCAAGTCTGCTACGTCGGTGACGACTTGACCGATCTGCCGGTGATCCAGCACGTGGGCTTAGGGGTTGCCGTTGCGGATGCGTCCGAGGACGTGAAGCAGGCTGCGAAACTGGTGACGAGTTTGCCGGGCGGCCAAGGGGCAGTGCGGGAACTGATCGAGACGCTTCTTAAAGCGAAAGGGCGATGGGCGGATCTGCTGCGTCGCTACACAGGCTGATCGCGATGCGCGGTGGCGTCGGCAACAACCTGAACGACACGCCGGAGCCGGCCCTACCGTCTTCCCCCGGACCGCGTCGGGCCGCCGAGCGAACCTCCGCGGTGGTGCGGCAATTGCGTCTTACCGCGATCTCCTTCGCGGGCCTGCTGTTTGCCTACGCCGTCTATGCCGGCTTCGCCGTTCCCCTGATTGAACCACCCGCGCCGGCTGCACGCTCCGAGTCAATCAATGAACCCAGGCTTGTTTCCGCATCGCGGGAACGGCTGCATTCCGAACTCGCTTCGCTGTTTCCTGAAGATGCCTGGGAGCGTGAACGGCCCAAAGTCGTGGAAACCGACCAGGGCGTGCTGCTCTTCAAAGATTACCGCCCCATGAACGACGGCCGGATCGAACTGTCGCCCTGCACGATGGTATTTTTTCTGCCGGGTGCGAAGGGGGAACCGCGAACGGCTCGGCGGGCGATGATCATGCTGGTGCCGAAGGGGGCGGTGCTGCAGTTCGACGGCGGTGCGGACACAACGCGAGGCGAATTCGGCAGGCTCGTTGGCGGCAGTCTGCGAGGCGAAGTGCGTATCCATGCTCCCGAATCGCGTCCGGGCGCCAACGACCAGATCGACGCTTCGACCGACGGCGTCAAGATCGACGAACAGCGGATCTGGACGCCGCAGCGTGTCGATTTTCGGTTTGGTCCGAGCTACGGCAGCGGCAGCGAATTGACGATCGGACTGGCCCCGCGCATTCGCAGCAAATCGGGCGGGAACCTCACCAATGCCGTCGGCGGCATCGCATCGCTGCGCATCGAACGACTCGATCGACTGCACATCGAACCGCCGGCCCCCGAGCCACCGTCCGCCAACATCGTCGACCTCTCCACTCGTGCGATGCGATCGTTGTTCCAAGGTGGAACCAACGCACCGCTCGAGGTCTTCTGCGATGGACCGCTCGAATTCCAATTCGAGGATTCGGAAATCACCTTTGAAGACTCCGTACGCGTGGAGCGCATCGTGACCAACTCGTTGCGCGACGAACTTCGCTGCGATCGACTTTCGATTTTCTTCCGGCATCGGTCGGGTAAAAACAGCACGCCGACCATCGCGGACGAAACGCCGTCGCCGACCGCATCGCGAGGGCCGCTGGAACTCGAACGCATTGTGGCCCGCGGAGCACCTGCGACACTGCAAGCACCATCGGTCGGCGCCGCCGCTCAAGCGGAACTGCTCGAATACAACCTGCGGACCCGCGAGTTCCGGTTGAAGGATGGACGACGGGCCCAACTGCAACACCTGCAGGCCCAAATCGAAACTCCGGAGTTGCAGTATCAATTGTCCGAAGATCCTCAACGGCTCGGCGTCGCCTGGGCCGCTGGCCCCGGTGTGTTCACCACGAAACTGGTGGACGATCCCAACCGGCCCGCCACCATCGCCTGGAACCGCGAACTGCAACTACGGCCCCAAGAAGATTCTCACTTGCTCTCGCTGTTGGAAGGCGTTCGTCTCGAAGGTCCCACCCTGGGCCAACTCCACACCGACGAACTCCACGTCTGGCTGATCGAAATGTTCGATCCGTCCACGGCCAGTAATCCGGACCCCAGCGATCCGGAACGCAGCGATCCGGAACGCAGTAAACTCCCCGTCGATGTTCAAGTGCAAATCGATCGTTTGCTGGCGAGCGGCTCGGTTCGCATCGAGTCCGCACCGTTCAGCGCCAAGACCAACCGACTCGAAGCCTGGATCCGACGACTCGATCCCAGTCCGGCCACCGCAGGATTCAAGACTCCCTGGGCATTGACGCCGCAACTCGCCGCCCCGCAAACCGGGAATACGCCGCCGAATCGCGGATCGCGAGGCCAACGCGGGAACGCCGCGGAGGAAAACGCCCTCACCCATCATGTCTTGCACGGAGATTTGCTCCGGTTGCAACTGCTGCAGATCGGAACCAACTGGGCCCTCGATGACCTGATGGTGGAGGGCCATGCGTATTTTGCGCAAAGCGATTCGGACGACCCCGAGTCGAAGTCGCTGCAAATCACGGGCGATTCAATCGAAGCCCTGGAACTCGTGCGCGGCAACGGGGAACTCAACATCATCGGATCTCCCGCCACCGTCGTGGCGAAGAATA
>JBJOLO010000118.1:0-5136 GCA_046045565.1 Planctomycetota bacterium
CTATTTGCTGGCTTATGCGATGCCGCTGAGGAAGATTCATTTCACCGGCAAAAAGTCCGGCACAGTGCGACAAATCGATGCCGCAACGGCTCAAGCCATCCTTGCGGATGGTCGCGGCTGGAACAACAAGGACCGCAACAGCTTCTACGACGCGCTGAGCGACGACCAACTGCTCGAACGGCTGGGCAATTGGTCGCCCGTCGTGCGCGAGCGTGCCGCCATGGCTCTGGGCCGACGCAAGAGCGTGCCGGTCGCTGCGTTGATCGAAATGCTCAGCGCACCAACCCTCGAAGCCCGATACGGTGCGTGTCAGGGCCTGATCCACCTGCGTGGCCAAGCCGCGCCTGCCGTAGAGGCGCTGCAAACGATTTTGGCACATGACGACCTCTGGCTGCGCATCAAAGCGGCGGAGGCGCTCGCGTCCATCGGAAAGCCCGCGCTGCCCGCCTTACCCGACATCCTCGACCGCATCGCGCGCGCTCCCGGCGAGGACGACCCGCGCGCGATGGAGCAGCGTTACCTGTGCTCCGCGGTCTTTGAGAAAATGCTCACCGACGCAAAGAAACTCGAAGGCGTGGACCGCGAGCAACTCCGCGTCGCCATCGCGCGCGGGCTGCAAAATCAGGACGGCCACGCCCGCGGGCAGGTCAGCCGCATTTACTCGCGACTGACGTTCGAGGAAATCGAGCCGCTGCTCCCCGCCATCCGCGAGGCCATCGTGAAGCCCGCGCCCAGCGGCGAGATGTTCGCCGACGAAGTGCGCCTCGCCGGTCTGAAGCTGCTCTCCGCGCATTGCGTCGAGGACGGCGTCCCGGCCATCGCCGATTACGTGCTCACGCAGAACCCGTGGGCGAGTCAGGAGCGCATCATGCAAATCCTGCCGCTCTTCGACAGTTACGGCGCCCACGCGCAGACGGCGCTTCCGAAACTGCGCGAAGCCGCCGAATACTTCGAGCAGCGCGAACCGGATTTCCCCAAAAAACTCAGCCTGCAAAAAGCCGCCGCCGTGCGCGCAACCATCGCCAAAATCGAAGCAGCCACCGAACGGCCAGAATTGAAGCAACTGAAGTAACCCCGACCGATTCGCCCGATCTTCAATCTCAAATCAAATGAGTCGCATCATGAATCATCGAAACCGACTTCGCATTCTTCTCGCACTTTTCGCCGCCGTGTTCGCCGTCCCGTGCTTCGGCGCCGACCCGGTGCCGGGAGCGGAAAAGAAACCGCTCAAGGTTTTCATCCTTGCCGGGCAGTCGAACATGGAGGGGCACGCGCGCATCGAGACGTTCGATTACATCGGCGATGACCCGGAGACGGCCCCGCTTTTGAACATGATGCGAGGAGACGATGGCCAGCCGAGCGTTTGCGACCATGTCTGGATTTCGTATTTCACTGGCAAATACGATGGCAGCGCGAACGGCGAGGGCACCGGCAAACTCACCGCCGGTTTCGGCGCGCGCGACGATGCGACAAAGTCCGCTGGCAAAATCGGACCGGAGTTTACCTTCGGCCTCACGATGGACGCTGCGTTCAAAGAGCCGGTGCTGATCATCAAGACCGCGTGGGGCGGCCGGAGTCTGCACACCGAGTTTCGGCCTCCGAGCGCTGGCCCGTATGAGCTGAATGACTTTCAGAAAAAGCTCTACTACGGCCCGCCCGGCCATGGCGTTCCCAAGGACATGAACCAGTGGCTCGCGGAAAAGAAACAGGAGACAGGTCGCTTCTATCGTTACATGGTGGAGCACGTGAAACGCGTGCTCGCCGACCCGAAACGCGTCTGCCCGGCCTACGACCCGGCCGCGGGCTACGAGATTGCCGGGTTCATTTGGTTGCAAGGCTTCAACGACATGGTGGATCATCACACGTATCCCGAGGTTCCGAAGGGCAGCGGGACAAACCGCTTCGCGAAGTACAGCGAGGTGCTCGGGCATTTCATCCGCGATGTGCGGAAGGATCTCGGCGCTCCGAATATGCCATTCGTCATCGGCGTGATGGGCGTCGGCGGCGTGAACGCGAACAAGGACACCATCGCCTTCCGCGAGGCGATGACCGCGCCATCGCTGCTGCCCGAATTCAAGGGCAACGTCACCGCCGTGCCGACCGCGCCGTTCTGGTCGGAAGAACTCGGCGTCATTGATGAGAAGCACGGAAAAGTGCGACAGATGGATTATTACCTGAACAGTAAACACAAGGACTACGCCAACGCCGACGGTCACATGACCGACAAGGAAAAGCAGGAGTACCTGAAAAAGTTCGAAGCCGACCTCATTACGCCCGCCGAAGTCGCGCTGTGGAAACGCGGCGCGTCCAACGCCGGCTACCATTATCTCGGCTGCGCGAAAACGTTCGCGCTGATGGGAAAACATTTCGCCGAAGCGAATCTGGAAATGTTGCGCGCGCATCCCTGAGCTTCACGCGCGCTGCAGGAAGGTACGCGCTGACGCAGTGAAAACACCCGTAGAAATCCTCCTCGTCGAAAACTCCTCGCACCTTGGGAAGGAAACGGGCTACGATCTGCGGACGACGTTGGATGACATCGTCACGAAGACGGCCGCATTCAGGGTGCAGCATCTCTAACGTAAATCAGCGAAATAGAGCGGTCCTCATTCATCGCCGTTCTCCTGCTCGCGCCGCCGGACTCGGTGTCGACAGGTCACCGCTTGAATGCACGCTTCACTCTGGCAAAGTCTTCATGTCTTCGGCAGATGCATCCAGGTGTTTTTTTGTAGACGCAGATTTGATCAACGCTGTTTTCCGGTTATGCGCAGGTGAAAAAGGGCGAGCCGGCTTACCTCGAATTGGCCTATGGCTGTCCATGACCGTGAGTATTCGATGGAGGTGACTTGGAAGTCGAATTGACGTCGCGGCGTTCCGCAACGTCGATGGTCAGTCTCTCGTGAAAGGTTTACAATTTCACGATCCGGTGTGCCGTCGCGAGAATGCTCTCCCCTTGTGTTTGAATTGAGAGAAATCATGGCATTGACCAGTGGCGAATTGCATCGTTACGAACACGAAGGCTTTGTTCCTGCCGTCGACGTGATGAGCGGCGAGGAGGCCTTTCAATTGAGGCAAGCCCTCGAGACGTTCGAGGCAAAGCAAGGTGGCAAGCTCGAGGCCTCCCAGCGCAGTCGCGCATTCCTGCTGTTCCCGTGGCTTGACAATCTGATTCGTGATCCTCGAGTTCTTGATCCGATCGAACAGCTGATCGGCCCCAATATTCTGTGCTGGAGCACCATCTTCTGGATCAAGGAAGCGGGATCGAAAAGCTTTGTTGACTGGCACCAGGACAATACGTATTGGGGATTGTCGAGTCGGCGGGTAGTGACCGCCTGGTTGGCCATCTCGGATGCCAGCGAAAAGGCGGGTTGCATGTCGGTGATTCCGGGCACGCACCTTGGCAACACACTCGAGCACGAAGACACCTTTGATCCCGATAACATGCTGACACGCGGCCAGCGAATTCGGCAGTTGGATTGCGAACGCGCGGTATCGATGCCTTTGCGTGCCGGCCAGATGTCGATGCACAACTACTGTCTTGCCCATGGTTCCGGGCCGAATCTTACTGACGATCGCAGGATCGGTGTTTCGATGCACTTTTTGCCACCCGATGCGCGGCAGACGGTGGCGAACTGGGATTGTGCTGCCCTGGTGCGCGGCGTCGACGAAAGCGGCCACTTTGCCCACACGCCTCGACCGCGTTTTGAAATGGATCCGCTGACAGTGGCATTCCACCAACGCGCTTCCACCGCCCTGCGCGAAATTCTGTACTCCGGTGCCGCGCAAAAACCGGCGAGACTGTAAGACTGGGACTATTAGGCTGGTATCTGAGCGGCCTTGAACGACCGAACAACGGTTTTGCGATTCCCTGTCGTATTGCCGGCTTCTAGGTCTCTACCTGAACGCGGGCGGCTCCATGTTCTGTTCATTTGCCTTCGCTTTTAGTTCATCGGCGTAGTCGAGAAGCTTGCAGGCATAATTGTCGTACCCCTTACTTTTCAGCAGATCATATCCCTCAGAGGTTTTTCCCTCCGCAGCTAACATCTTTGCTTGCTCAAATAACTCGATCCTTCGCTCATATCGTCGGAGTGCAGCAGGTAAACCACCGGCTCCACCATATGCCGCAGTTTCTTGCCAGGAGATCGGCAAATGACTCCACAAGCTAAATGGTCCGCGGCTTCGAATCTCGCCAGAAAGAAGCAAGCCGCCCGGTCGAAAAGAAGGTGGAGACTGAAAGTTGTATGCTTCGAAGGGATTACGACCGCCTTTGCCGAGAACATATCGAAGCAAATCTCTTGAGAATTGGTCGCTCAAGAGTTCTGCGTCAAAACTCGAAATCGAACTGCCGTCGAGTCCGACCGAAGCGCCATCAATAACCCCATCCCCCGCATCCATAATGAAGTGCCCGATCTCATTCGCAAAATAACCTGGAAAATCAAAGTTTGGCGACAGGGAACCTGAAGACGGAGGAACGTAAATCCTGGCTTTGCCATTCATGGCATCGTAATGGCCCCCGTCGGAGTCCCATTCGTAAATCTCAACCGAGAACGTTTTTCCTCGAATGGTAGCTGAAAGCTCGCCGATCACTTTTGCTTTGCTCTCCGAGGCCGTTCCATCATCTCGGGCCGCAATATGATCGGCGGCCAGCATCTGGCATTCCTTTCTTCGTGAGTCAAGTTCATCATCGCTCGCTAAATCGGAACTCGGCGGTTCGGTGATGGTTGGCTCGGGAGTCCACGGGGCTGTGAACAGGACCGCTACACCGTCCTCCTTCTTCTTGTAATGAGGCTTCTCTTTTCCGTTTCGTTGGTAGTACAGGAGGATCTCATAGGTGCATGTTCCGCGCATTTCCAACCGACCGCCGGAAACATCGATCTTGAGCCCGCGGAAATCGAATTTAACCGAGCAAACCTCCTTTCCTTTACTGCCGTTCTGCGGAAGCATGTGTACTTCATCGGACTTGGAGAGGATGTTCACGTTGAAGGAGCGTTTGCTCAAAAATGCAGAGTTCACGGTCGAAAACAGTTTGGTGCCCTCTTTGATGCGATAGTCGGCCAAGGTCGGTCCCAGGTCACAAGACTTGTCGGCGATACTGATCGTGTGGTTGCCGTCACCAAATGCGGTGCCGCTCTCCCAGAT
>JBJOLO010000156.1:0-2608 GCA_046045565.1 Planctomycetota bacterium
CGCATGGTTCAATTGACTTGAAAGAAAGCAGACCATGGACCTCGCCACGCTCACCAAATCGATGACCTTCGTCGCCCTGATCGTTACAATGCTGGCGACCGGTCTGGGCGTACGCTGGACCGAGGTGCTGGCGGCCGCCAAGCAAGTGCGTCTCGTTTTGCTCGCTTTGTCAGCGAACTTCCTGTTTGTCCCGGCAGCGACCGTGGGATTGCTTTGGTGGTTCCATCCGGAACCGATGATAGCCGCCGGCTTTTTGATACTGGCCGCTTGTCCCGGCGCACCGGTGGGACCTCTCTTCGCCTCGATCGCCAAAGCGGATGTTCCTGCAGCGATCGGACTGATGGTGATCCTGGCCGGATTGTCTGCGATTCTCTCGCCGATCTTGTTGGCCACTTTATTGAGATTCTTTTGCTCGCAGAATGAACTTCAAGTCCATTATCTTTCGATCGTCCAAACCCTGATTGCGACACAGCTGCTTCCCTTGGCGATCGGCATGGCGATGCACGCGTATTCGCCGCAACAGACGGCACGGATTGTCAAACCATTTCATGCCTTGGCCAATCTGCTGCTCGTCGCGGTGACCGCGTTGATTGTCGTGACGCAGTGGGAAATGTTGGTGTCGATCCGGACACGAGGTTGGTTTGGCATGATGCTGTTGCTCGCAGCCAGCTTAGCGATCGGATGGATCTGTGGTGGCCCGCGAGAAACAACGCGCGCGACACTCGCCGTGACCACCGGGGTCCGCAATGCGGCTGTCGGATTAGTCATTGTGGCGAACAACTTTGCGAGCACTGCAGCCGCAACCGCATTGGTCGCATATGCGTTGGTTTCCATTTTCGGCACGCTTGGATGGGCACTGCTCTACAACGCCTGGAAATCCGCAAAAGGCTCGTCAACAAGAAGTACCATGCCAACATCAACCGCGAACCTCCGCGGCTGAACAAGAACAGGAAGGAATAGCAGCCATGCGTACGCCCCACTATCCATCGCTTTACCAAATCAACACCCGTGTCTGGATCAACGAGCTGGCTCGCCGGTTCGGCAAGCCGATGACGCTTGACGACATACCCGACAGCGAGCTGAATCGAATCGCCGAAATGGGATTCGACTGGGTCTGGCTTTTGAGCGTCTGGCAGACCGGCCCCGACGCGCAACGCGTCTCGCGCAGCAATCCTGAATGGCGGCGCGAATTCCACGAGACACTGCCCGATTTAACCGACGAAGATATCCCCGGTTCGGGTTTCGCAATCACGGGCTACACCGTTCACGACAAGCTTGGAGGAGATATCGCGCTGGCCCGACTGCGCGAGCGGCTCAAGGCACGCGGCGTCAAACTGATGCTCGACTTCGTCCCGAACCATATGGGGCTTGGTCATCCTTGGATCGAAGCGCATCCCGAATACTTTGTGCACGGCACCGAACTGGACTGCGCAAGCGCGCCGCAGAATTACACGCGGGTGCAACGAAAGCGCGGCGATCTCGTACTGGCCTATGGTCGCGATCCGTACTTCGCCGGTTGGCCTGATACCTTGCAACTCAACTATGCCAGCCCCGACCTTCAAGCAGCGATGACGGGCGAGCTCATCCGAATCGCGGGTCAATGCGACGGTGTCCGCTGCGACATGGCGATGCTTGTCCTACCGGACGTATTCGAGCGCACGTGGGGACAGCGCGCGCCGCTGTTCTGGCCCCGCGCAACGCAATCCGTTCGCGAACGTTATCCCGACTTCTGTTTCATGGCGGAAGTGTATTGGGACCTCGAGTGGGAACTACAGCAGCAGGGCTTTGATTACGCTTATGACAAGCGGCTGTACGATCGACTTCGCGACCATCACGCGCAGCCCGTCCGCGACCACTTTCGGGCCGGGCTCGATTACCAGGACAAGCTCGCGCGGTTTCTCGAGAATCACGATGAGCCCCGGGCGGCGGCAACGTTTCCTGCAGGAATCCATGAAGCCGCTGCGGCCATTACGTTCTTATCGCCGGGCCTTCGATTCTTCCATCAGGGCCAACTGGAAGGTTTTCAGAAACGCATCTCGCCGCACCTTGTCCGGGGCCCGTGCGAAGTAACCAACGGCACCATCCAAACGTTCTACGACCACCTGCTGCAAATCCTGCGACAACCGGTACTCCGCGACGGCTCCTGGCAGCAACTGGAATGCACTGCAGCCTGGGACGGAAATGCGACACACGACTGCTTCCTCGCGTTCCTGTGGCAACTCCAGGGCCAATCGCCGTTGCTGGTCGCCGTGAATTACGCCCCGCACCAAAGCCAGTGCCATATCCGCCTACCGATGCCGGAGCTCGCAAACAAAAACTGGCGGCTCGCGGATCAACTGAGCGGGAAGAGTTATGACTGGAAAGGCGACGATCTGACCGCACGCGGACTTTTCGTCGATCACACTCCCTGGCAAGCGGCGGCCTTTGCGCTCTCGCCTCGCTAAGAGGTAGCATGCGAGTCCAGCCATGTCCCGAATCCGTCAACTTGCGGCCGGCCTGCTGTGCTTGACCGGAATCATCCACATCGGTCGATTGGGAATGACCGATGCTCCGGTCGTGATCGTCGTAGGCTTTGGCGTTGCGTACTCCATTTTGGGCGGTTTGTTGT
>JBJOLO010000157.1:0-2921 GCA_046045565.1 Planctomycetota bacterium
GTTTCGCGCAACTTCGTCTTCTCCAGCAATTCGCCAACGTACTTATCGGCCTCGGCACCGCTGTACCCGACATTCTTCGCGAACGGACGCCCCTTAGCGTCGGCCAAAATGATTGTCGGCACACCGGTGATCTTGTACTCAGCGCTCAAGCGCTTGTACTGCTCGATTTCGGCCGGAGTCTGCTTCGACTTGTCTTTCGGAGTATCCAACTTCAACAAGACGTACTTCTCCGGAGTCTTGTCGCGGAACACATCCTTTGTCAGCACCTTGTCATGCAACGCGATGCAGGGCGGGCACCAATCCGACCCCGTAAACTCCATCAGGATATCTTTGCCCTCTTTCGCAGCCTTGGCCTTCGCGGCCTCGAAATCAACCAACCACAAGTCGTCAGCCTGAACCGCGGAAACGATGAGACCAAGCAACAGCGTTGTCGCCAACGCGCCAAACCAATTCGCTTTCATCGAAGGACCTCAAGAATAAAGAAACACGAAATACCATGAAATTCAATGCGTACCGTAGCCGAACTTCCGTCGACTCTGGGTCCCGTCGACGCGTGCCCGAAGGCCCAGTCATGGTAACGGTTTAAAACAGCCCCCGCTACGGTCCCCGCGATTTTTAAGAAAAAGCGTCTCCGACCGGAAACACTACGATTTCTCGTTCGCGTTCCAGCCGTCCCGCAACTCGTGCTCCCACTGATCGATCAGCGGCCAGTCGACCGCACAGGTTCCGAAGTCGGGCATGTGCTGATAGGACTCGAGCCTGGCGATGGTCCGGTCGAGCAGCTGATTGTCCTTGCGGAAAATTGGCCCGTGGCTCGGCAACAACCACTCCGCATCACACGCTCGAATCCGCTTCAGCGACTTGATGAATTCGGGAATATTGCTGCCATGATGAGCATCGATCACTCCCACGCCGCCATCGCGATAAATGTTATCGCCACTCAACAGAAGATTCCGGAAACGGAACGAAAGCTGACTATCGGTATGCCCCGGGGTCAGCCATACCCCCAGCTCCAAATTGCCCACCCGCAAGGTGTCGCCTTCGTTCAGTTGATGCTCGACTTTCACTGCGGGCATCGGCAGACGGATATCCTGGGCTTCAATTTCAGCGAAGGTGTGGATGCGATCGCCCGACTCGAGCGGCCGGATCGCGCGCGGATGTGCCGTCACACTCGTGCGCAAGAGTTGCTTCAACTTGGCCAACCCCTGAATGTGATCGACATCCGCATGCGTCGCGACAATTGTCTTACACTGCGAGAGCGGAAAATCCATCTCGCGAATCATGTCAACAATCTCATCGACCGTCTCTTCATAGCCGATATCGATCAGGATCCATTCGTTCTGGTCGTAGATCAAGTAAACATTGCAACCCAGAACTCGTCCTGCCTGGACATTCATTTCGATGACGTTGGGAAACACCGACCTTCTGGCGAGCATTCACAGACCTTTGCTCTAGCGAGTTTATCCACTGAACGCGACAAGGACAGGTCACGCGACGAGGCTTCGGCTCCGACGACGCACAGCATCGGTCAACGGCCTGCGGTCTTGAGCACTGCAATAGCCAGTCGCGCGTGGCATCGAGGCATCGTATCGCTCAAGCCCACGCCCGAACCTGTTTTCGTCCTCGGCCACCCCTACCCTGCCCAAAAGTCTACGGCAGAATCTCGCAATCGTGAATGGCCCTCCCCGCATCCAATTCAACAACGACCCCGTTGCAGCCCCCCGGCAGCAACCGCTCAGCAGCAACACACTCGGCAACGAAGCATCTGCTGTGAAGCACGCCGGCCGACTCGATCGCTCGGTCGGTTGCATACCGATACTAGGCGTCGTCGCCGGAGACAATCGCCGCCAATCCCTGGCGGTAGTCGGCAAACGCGAACGTGACCCGTAGTTCTTCCAGCAATCGGCGACTCGAGATCCGCTTATCTGCCTCAGCCCGCGATCGGGCATGCTCGCGCGTGCCATCGCTGCAGAACTTGGGCGGGGGAGCGTTCAGCAGTCGAGCCACCTCGGCATAGTAATCACGCCGTAAAACAGGCTGGCCGTCGGCGACGAGCCACGTGCGCGGCGCAAACGGGAAATCGATGGCAGCCAGCACCACCGTTGCCGCGTCGGTGACATAAATCAGGTTCAAATATCCGTCGCCGGACACATCCAACGGTTCCCCCCGCTCGATCGCACCCCGCAGCGGCAACCTCCCGGGACCATAAATACCCGCCAATCGCAGAACAACACTCCGATCGGCAAAGGCCGATGCTGCGATCCGATTCTCTGCCTCCAAGCAGGCCCGACCTCCCTCGCGAACCGGTTCGCATGGCGACGACTCGTCGACCCAAGATCCGTCCGACTGGGCGTAAACCCCCGTCGAACTGACGTAAACCAAACGACGCACCGAGTCGGGCAACTTTGCCAGCAGATTCTCCAAGCCCTGAACGTAGATCTCCGTAATCGACTTCCCTGAACCGCGATCGTAACCGACCGCGATCAGAACAGCGTCCGCCGCGGGCAGGTTCGAGAGCGTTTCGGGCTCTGTGATGTCAGCCAAAACGGGCGTGATTCCCATCGCTTCGAATTCCGCGGCGTGCTCAGCACTGCGCGTCATCGCATAGACAGTCTTGCCCGCATCGCGAAATCGCCGCGCGACGCGGCGTCCCAAATAGCCGCACCCCACCACCAGCAAACGATTACCACCGCTCCAGCCAACTTCATTCACGCTTGCACCTCTTTCATCACGCCTGAGGCCCCCCTGCTCCGCTCCTCTAACGTTATATCGCATGCGAGCATCGAACAGGCGTCGCTAGCACGATTCTTGACCTTGAGTCGATTCCGACATTTCGCTACAAGCACCGGCACTTTTCCTGGGCAGTGCGTTCGCGCTTTTCCTGCGAGACCTAACGATGAACCATCTCCTTCGCCTGCTTA
>JBJOLO010000185.1:0-5431 GCA_046045565.1 Planctomycetota bacterium
ACCGCAGGAACGGTTTGAGACCCGTCACGGTGGGAACGGTCTCGGCCCCGATAATCACACCACCATCGGTCTTCAGGTGGAGTGTGATCGGTTTCTCGACCGGCCCGTCCTGAGGCCTCGCGAGGATCGACTGAGGAAGCGTGACCTCCTCGTTGACGTCTGCCTCGGCGAAGTTCAACAGCACCATGAAAAAGGCGATCAACTGGAACACCATGTCGATCATCGGCGTGAAGTCGCCTTCTTGAATGCCCGACGTTTCGGTTTTCGCTAGTTTCATCTGTATGACCGCGCTTACTTCTTGCCGACGGTTTCAAATCGACCCATCAACGATTCGCTGTAAATGCCGGCTTCCAGCACCAGTCGAGCGAACCGGTTTTTCAGGATGTTGAAGAGTGCCAAAGCGGGGATGGCGAGCACGAGGCCCACGAGTGTGGTGATGAGGGCCATCGAAATACCTTCGGCCAATTCACGCGGCTTGGGTGCGGCCGTTGCGGTGGCGATCACGCGGAAGGATTGCACCATCCCGTCGACCGTACCGAGCAACCCGACCATGGGCGAGATCGTGCCGATCAGGGCGATGTAGCTGAGGCGATGCTCGATCCGCATATTCTCGTCCTCGCCGACCTCCTGCATGGCAACCACGGCCTTGTCGTAGCCGGTGGAAAGTTTCGCCAAGCCGGCGGAGAGCACTTTGCCGAGAAACGATTCGTCGGACTTCGCGAGTTCGTACGCTTCCTGATACTGTTTTTCGTTCAAGTGGGCCTCGAACTGCTCCACGAGCGTTGACGGGCAGACACTATCGCGACGTGCCGCCAACAGGTTCATGACCATCAATGCGACGAGGCAGAAGGAGAGCAGGAGGAATGCGACGGTGTACCGCCATCCCAGCGCTTTGAAAATCCATGCGAGCACCGATTCCTCTTCCTGTTCGGGTGCGGCGGCACCGGCAGCGGGAGCCGCTGCCGGAGCGGCGGGGGCGGCGGCGGGAGCAGCTGCGGGCGGTTCGGCCGGAGCGGCCGGTTCGTCTTGCGCCTGAGTGGTTTGGATGATCTTGTAATTCGTGAGCGATCGCAAGCCGATGTCGGCCGCCGTGACGGCAATCATGGCCGAGAGCAGGACGAGCATCGTGCGGACAACAAATCGACGCGGCATGTTCAACTCCGATGAGCAATGCGAGGAAGATGGAGATGGCTGGATTGGATAGAGACCGGCTCTATTGTAATTCCACGTTGCTGAAAACGTAAAGAACTGTGACGAAAACAGTTTGTCGTCACATTAGATTCCTTTGGCCCAAACGCTACCACCGTACTGCTGCTGCAGGAGGGTGCGGGCCTCAATCGCGCGATCCGATTTTTGCAAGTCGGTCCACAGCTTCACGAGGTGGTGCAACGCTTCGGCGTGGGCCTCCGGTTCCCCGTAAAACATCAGATGCACATGCAGGTACTGCAGCAGCGCTTCTTTGGGGCGATTGGACTTCAGGTAGCAGCTTCCGAGTGCGTTGTAGGCTCGGCCAAAGAGGCGGGTGTCTTTCGAATCGTTGTTGCGAATGATTTCTTCGAGCATTTTGGTGGCCTCCTCGGTCTTTCCGGTGTTGGCCAAACTGTTGCCTTTTCCGACCTGAGCCAGCAATTTAAACCGATTTGCCTCGGCAGACGACTCGCTACTGCCGATCACCGACTCGAACTTCTCGATTGCTTCGGGATACTTTTTCTGCCCCACCAGGGTCTGGGCTTCAAGCACCGCCGACTTCAGCTTGAACTCGGGCCAGGCGGCCTTAGCGAGCGCTGCGTAGAAGCGACCGGCGCCGGTGAAGTCGCCATTCGCCATCGAGAGGTCTCCGAGCAGCTCGGCTCCCTCGTAGAAGTGGTAGGACATGGGGTTCCCGCGGAAGAAACCTTGCAGGTTCGTGATCGCGTCCTCGCGTTTGCCGCCCGAGGCGAGTGCGATTTTGCCTTCACAAAACGCTTTGAAATACTGGATTTCCTGCTTAATGATGTCGCGAGAAACGGCATTCGCATCGATCGATTTCACATCCGTCAACGCCGACTCATAGTTCCCGTCGCGAAGATTTTCACGCACCTTCGCCATCGCGGGCGGATCCTCGCCGAACGTGATGCGGCTAATCTCGTTCACTTCGAATGTGCGAGCCCCCTGTGGAGTTTCGACCGTTACCTTATCCGGAGTCGTTTCGGTTACCGTTCCCTGGACAGGTACATTCTTCAGGTTGTAAACACGGTCTTGAGCGGATGCCGCGGTGGCGAAGCCGGCCAGGAAGGCGAACATCGCGGCCCCGAATGTACTGATTTTCAGGGTACCGATTGGCAGGGTCTTGATTCGCAAGGTCCTGATTCGCAAGGTCCTGACGGGCAGATTCATCCGCATCTCCTCTAATTTAATCCGTGTCATCGTTTATCCGTATTCTCGGTTCGCAGCAGTATTGATGTCGCTTCGATCTTGATTGCGTACAGAAGACGGTGTCTTCAGTTACCCGGGGCGGCTGCGGGAGTCGCCGGCGCGGGGGTGGTGGGTGCGGCCGATGCGCCCGGCGGTCCCTTCGGTGCCCCCGGCAAGCCCTGAGTCGCCCCTGGCAAGCCCTTGGTCGCACCCGGCAAGCCCTTGGTCGCACCCGGCAAGCCCTTGGTTGAACTGGGGGGCGTGGTCGGGGAGCTTGGCGAGCCGGAAGTCGGGGCCGGCGGACCCTTGGCTGTGGCGGGTTGACCTTTCGCGCCGGTCTTTTCCTTGAGCGCTCCGGCAAGTCCGGTTTCGGGCTCGCGCAATTGCCGCTGCAGCAGCCGCATCAAGGCGTCGTAATCCTGAGTGAAATCGCGTTGATTGCCGCTGCCATCGCCCTGCAGATTTGGATACAGATCGACGGTGGTGACCAAGGTGGTCTTGGCCATCTTCAGGAACTTTTCCTTGTTGTCATCTTTTTGAGCCAGTGCGTAGCGATACTGGCAGACGCCGGCATTGTAGCGGGCCTCATAGAACTGATTGTGGAAATTCGGTTTTCCCGCCACGCGGTTGGCGATCAATCCCCAGCCCCAGACGGTGTTGCCCTTTTTGCCTTCCGGAAAAGCGCCGGACGAAGCCGAGACATACTTCTTTGCGTCTTTGCTGCCCCAGTCCTGGAACGTCTTTGCCGCTTCAATTTGCACGGGCAGGAGCACGGCATTGGACGCGAGGATTTCTTTCAGCAGGCCGATCGCACCGTCGTAGTCGCCGCTGGCGCGTTTGGTGCGAGCCAGTTGCAGGGTAATCTGATTTTTCATGGCGGCATCGAGCGTCAGTTCCTTTTTGCCCGCCTTGTCGAGGATACTCTGGTAGGTCGAGATCGCCCGCTTGTAGTTTTCGCCCGCACTCTTCGATTGCGGATTGCTCTCCGCCATGCTCCCGTAGGTCGAGGCGACCCAGTACAGCACGTTGAGTTCGTTTGAGCCGGCTCCCACCTGATCGAGGAACGTTTTGAATCCTTGGATCAGCGCGTCACGCGTTTCGTCCGGCGCCAGGTTGATTTGCTGCTCCAGTTCCTTGGCCAGCGAAACGTAGACCGCGATCAACGCTTTTTGACCGGCGGGCGACGTTCCCATGGTTTGTTTCAACCGGTCCATCATCTCCGATGCCTTTTGGATGCTCACTTTCGAGTCGGCTTCCTTGACGGAAAGGCTCGAGATGTACGCCCGCAAGGCAGTCTTGAAGACTTCCTCCCGGAATCCTTCCCGATCAATCGACTCGTGGTTGTCGGCCACCAGTTTCAACAGGCCGATCTTGGGGTTTTCCAACAGCGTCACCGACTTGACGGGTTGATTGATATCGATCCACACCGAGGCGAGCGACAGGACGGCGGAGGTGAGAACCGGATCGATTTTCCCCGAGTTCTCCATGCGCTGTACGCCCTCCGCGAGTGTCTTTTCCGCGCGATTCTTCACTTCCTTCAGTTCCTCGCGTCGGGCCGCCGATTGCTGCTTGGCGACGCCCGGATCGGTGCCGGCGCTGGTGGCGCTCTCTTCCTGTTCGCGCGCCTGCTTCATGCCCCGAGTATAGGCCGCCCACAGCGCTTGTCCGATTTTGAGCTCGGCTGTGCCACGCTGAGGTGAGTCGGTCGGGATCTTGCTTAGATAATCCTCGGCCTTCGCTAACTGGCCTTCCGAAATCATGAAACCGATCAGCGTTCCCAGCGCTTCCTGAGCCTCGGTCTGATCGCTCCATTTCTGCGTGATGTAATTGCAGATATCGACGATGCGATCACTTTCGAACCGGGTCAACAAGCGGACCATTTCGGCGTTGTCGAGTTTCTTGTCCTGATTCACATCGCCGTTCGACAGTCTCGCTTGAAGTTCGGGGGTCGCAGCCTGAAGTTCCTCAAGCGAAATCCTGCCATCGCTATCTTTGTCCAGTTCCTCCAGGAAGCGATCGATGATCGGCTTGCTGTCGGCTTTGGTTTCCTGATAGACCTTCAGGTAGGACGCCATGGCGATCTTCGCGCATACGCGGGCTCCCGAGGCATCCGGGTACCGGCGGGCGACGAAATCGCCGATCGTGGCTGCATCATAATAGCGACCTTGCTGATACAGCAGGAAGCAGAACAGGTTCCGCAGATTGTTGATCTCGTCGATATTCGATTCGCTATCGGTGAGCGCCAGGGCGTCACGCGTGATCTGCCGTGTCTGCTCGACACCTTGCTCGTAAGCGATTTTTGCGTCGGCGATCCTCTTCTCGAGTTCCTTTTTCTCGGCGGGGTCTTTTGTTTCGGGGAGCTGCTCGGAGAGCGAGTCGATCGTCAGCTTGGGCGCTTTGGTTTCCTCATAGGCATCCAGAGCCGCCTTCTTGGCCTCGTCGAAGTCCTTATATTTCCTCCGCACGATTTGCGTGGTCGATGGTGCGGCACCGCCAAGTTCGCCCAATAACTTCTGCGCTTCCTTTTGGTAATCGCTGTTCAGTCGGGCCACAAACTGCGCGTATTTGCGGGCGTCGCCGAGCAACGTTGCGATCTGCGGGTCTTTCGGATCCTTCTTGCGCAGCTCTTCGGCGTAGCTCTTTGCCGCACGAATCACCAGCATACGAAGCTTGAGCAGTTCCTCATCGCGCTGCTCGTGCGGAGGAGCTTTTTCAATCACGTCGCGGCCCTTCTGAACCACCACGTCATATTTGGTGGCTGACGGTTGCATCCAGCATTCGGCGGCGTACAGTGTTGCTTCGACTTTCAACCGGAACGTGTCTTCGTCTTCGCCCGGATTGGCCATCAACTCATCGAAGTACGACAACGCATCCTTGAAGTTGTCGAGTTTCATTTGGCAGCGGCCTTGATACAGCCGTGCGTACATGCCCGCGATGTAGCGGCGATACTTCTTGAAGATCGCGTCGTTCTGTTCGCTGGCGCTGGTGAGGTAGGCCTTGAAGTCGTCCGAACCCTTCGGCACGGTGTCAGCGGCTT
>JBJOLO010000187.1:0-18656 GCA_046045565.1 Planctomycetota bacterium
TAATGGAGGGAGGAAACAGGTCGTGAGTAAACGAAGGGGGTTGCCGGTGGAATGGGCGGTCGTTCAAATGTGCAAAGAATGATGGATGAAATCGTCGTCTTCAAGATGGCATGGCATGACCGAAGCATTTCGTCGCCCGTCGTGGCATGAAGCGGCCATCTGGATGGGGATGAGTTTCCCCGGGTTCGTACGCTTGATGCGGGGACGAACCCGACAAATCGACCCCGCCTATCTGGTAGATGCGGTAATTGACGCAGGATTTGCGGGCGGTAATTCCGCAGCGACGCTCGTCAGCAGACTGCTTTTTGAGCGTGAGCACTTTCGACGTCGAGCTGACCGTCCGCCATTCCAGACCAATCCGGTCTTTATCCTGGGACATTGGCGCACGGGGACGACGCTGCTGCATGAATTGATGAGCCTCGATCCGGCCCTGCGATTTTCCAACGCCTACGAGTGCTTCCTGCCCCATCATTTTCCGCTCACACAGCGTTGGATCAAACCCTGGTCCGCGTTCGCCCTGCCCTCCAAGCGACCGCCCGACAATATGCAGGTCGGATGGGACCTGCCGCAAGAAGATGAATTCGCCCTCGTCAATCTCGGACTCCCCTCCCCTTACCTGACCATTGCTTTCCCAAATCAAGGACTCGCCCACAGCGACTATTTTGAGCTCGAGAAGATCCCCGCCGCGGATCTCGAACATTGGAAACTCGTGTTTTCCGATTTTCTGCGACGACTGGTCGCCTATCGACCGGGACGACTGGTGCTGAAATCGCCTCCCCATTCGTTTCGAATCCCGACGTTGCAGTCCCTGTTCCCCGAAGCCTGTTTTATCTACCTGATTCGCAATCCCCGCGAAGTGTACGCTTCGACGGTTCACCTTTGGCGATCCCTGTTCCATACGCACGGCTACCAAAAGCCCGACGAATCGTGGATCCCCGAATTCGTGCTCGACACCTTCGCGCGGCTCTGCCGGCGGGTCGAAGCGACGCGCGGCGTGGTCGCTGAGGGCCGGTTCCTTGTGGTGCGTTACGAGGAGTTCGTGGCCGATCCGCTGTCAACGTTGCGCATGATCTACGACCGGTTCGCCATCGGCGATTTTGAATCCATCGAGCCGACAATCGCCGCCAACCTGGCGTCACGAAAAAATTATCAAAAAAACCGTTTTCAGCTCGGGGGCGAGGAGCAAGCGGCGATAGCGGAACGATGGGGCGAGTTTTTCAAGCTGTTCGGATATGCGATGTGATCACCTGCCCGTGATCAGCGGCGCGTGATCAGCAGCCCGTGATCAGCAGTCCGTGATCAGCAGTCCGTGATCAGCAGTCCGTGATGCAACTCGGCGTAGACCGAGCATGCCCGACGCCAGCGACCATCTAACGCCAGAGACCATGGAACGCCAGAGACCATGGAGCGGTAGAGACCATGGAATAGGTAGGACGCCGAGCGCCGCGGGGTTCGGCCTCGCCAACAAGCGTCTGTCGGCAAGCCCGCGCTGTGCCGGCCGGCGTGCTGGCATCGGTCGGAGTTGCGTCGGGGCTGGGCAAGCTCCAGCCGGATATTGTGCCGGGGGTTGCGCCGGATCGATCTTGTCTTGAAGCGACTGCATGCCATAGATTTTGGTTTGCGATGTGGAGTGGAGCGAGTTGCCAGGGAGTGGCAGTTCGCGGCGCGAACGATCCAGGGACGGAACGCGATGCCGAAGAGCGGCGACATCTTGAATAGCGACGACGCGGGCGCACGTGATCTGAGTCCACGTGAGGCTGCCTCGGTCGGTTCGCACGCATGGAATGCGGCTGCGAGTTCCGCCGAGTCGTCGATGTTTGTCCCCCCGCTGCGTTGGCTGACGCGAGCATCGCTGCAGTGGCCTCGCACTTTTCTCGTCGTCGCGGTGGTGCTGGGAGTTGCCAGTGCGGCGTATACCGGTTGGTGTCTCAAGTTTCGCACCAATCGCCTGGATCTCTTGAATCCCAACAGCGGCTACAACCAGCGGTGGCTCGACTACCTGCGGGAGTTTGGCGAGCAGGACGAAGTGGTGGTGGTGATCGAGGGTGACGACGCCGAATCGGTGGTGGCTGGCATCGACGCGATGGCCGAATCGCTGTCGCAACCCGGCCTGCCGTTTGAATCGATTCTCTATCGCTACGATCCGACGCCGTTCAAAGCCAAGGCGTTGCAGTTCGCCGAACTCGAAGACCTGCAGCGACTCGAGCAGTTCCTCGCGCAACTCACGCCTTTCCTTGCCGGCAAATTCGATGTCGGTGCCGCGGCGAATCCTGGTTTTGACCCGAGTGATCCTGCATCGCAAAAGGAACGGGTGGCAGGGACGAACCCGACCGATGCAGCCACATCCGGCGCAGCTACGGCCGACGCAGACTCAGCAATCGAAGGGACGGCTGGTGGAGAACGAATCGGCGGAGTTCCCGGTGCCGGTGGAGCGGCGCAGTCGTTCATGAAATCGTTGCAGGCGGTACTGGAGGGGAAGCCCTATACGTGGCCGTTCGAAGACGCCAGCGCGGAGTTTGATCTCAACGAACGTTTTCAGTCCAAGTACCTGACCACCGCCGACGGGCTGATGGGGTTTGTGACGCTGCATCTGGCGGTTCCGCCGGCCAACGACTTGTTGGTGCGGAGTCGGGACAGCATTGAGCAATTGCAGCGGGTGGTGAAAGCAGTTTCGAATCGGCACCCGAATCTGCGGATCGGTGCGACGGGTTTGCCGCTGCTCGAGCACGACGAGATGCACTCCAGCCAAGGCGACATGACGTTGGCGACGATCGTCAGTTTCGTGGGCGTGGCGTTGCTGTTGCTGGCGGGGTTTGGAAGTTGGCGTTACACGCTGGTCGCGGTCGTGATTCTGTTGTTCGGGATGGCATGGTCATTTGGATTTGTGACCCTCGCGGTCGGGCATCTCAATATCCTCAGCATCTCCTTTGCGGCGATCCTGATTGGCTTGGGGATCGACTTTGGCATTCATTATCTCGCGCGATATCTGCAGTTGCGAAACGAGGGCCGCAGTCTGCGCGGTTCGCTGCTCGCGACGGCGTCGGGCATCGGACCGGGAGTGATTACGGGCGCGGTGACGACGGCGTTTGCGTTTTACGCGGCGGCGCTGACGGAATTCACCGGCATTGTGGAGTTGGGGATCATTGCCGGCACGGGGATTCTGTTGTGCCTCGCGGCAGCGGTGTTGGTGTTGCCGCCGCTGGTTTTGCGTTGGGAGAAGCATTTTCCGCTGGACGTCGAACAGTTGGCTCCGCCCGTGCCGTTTCTGGCGGTGCTGCAGCCGTTTCTGCGCCGACCGCGGTGGACGATTTGCGGCTTCCTGTTGCTCGCGGCGTTGGTGGTGCCCGGGGTGACCCGCGTTCGCTACGATCACAACTTGCTGAACTTGCAGCCGGTCGATCAGCCCAGTGCGCAATGGCAGCGCCGATTGATTTCGCGCGACGCTGACAATGTCTGGTTCGCGGTTTCGATGGTCGACAATCTGCAGGCCGCCCGCCGGCTCGAAAAGGCCTTCGAGCGGCTCGACTCGGTCGCTCGCACGGAATCGATCGCCCGCTTGTTCCCCGTGGTGGGAGAGGAAAAGCGGGAGTTGCTGCAGCAGATCCATGGACAGCTCGCGTCGTTGCTTGATTCGCCCGCGACCAAACTTCTGCCGCTGGAATCGCTCCTGAGCTTAATGCAGCAGATGCAATCGTCGTCGTCCCGGCCGAATGTGCCGGTGGTGAAGAGTGCGGTGGACGGTGTGCGACAGGAAATGGTGCGACGACGGTTGCAACTGTTTCGAGAAAACTTTCTGGCCGACTTGATGCGGCAAGCGGAATGGCTCGCCGCCATGTCGAATCCGGAGCCGCTGAATATGGCGGAGCTGCCGGCCGAAATCCGCGATCGGTTTGTCAGTGATTCAGGCCGGTTCCTGGTGCGCGTCTACTCGCGGGGCGATATCTGGGACATGGAATCGCTGCAGCGCTTTGTCGCTGACGTGGAGTCGGTCGATGGCCGCATCACGGGACATCCGATTCAGACCTACTATGCCTCGCGGCAGATGCAGCAAAGTTATTTGCATTCGGCGATCT
This sequence comes from Planctomycetota bacterium, assembly GCA_046045565.1. GTDB lineage: Bacteria > Planctomycetota > Planctomycetia > Pirellulales > Pirellulaceae > VGZA01. Next base: position 4,074 of record JBJOLO010000187.1, read on the forward strand.
ACGCGCTGTTCGCCGTGATGATCGTGCTGGTCATCGATTTTCGTTCGATCGGCAACAGCTTGCTGGCCATGTTGCCGCTGGCTCTGGGGATCTGGCTGCTGGTTGGAATCATGGGATTGCTCGATATTCCCTTCAACGCGGCCAACATGATCGTGCTGCCGTTGATCTTGGGGATCGGGATCGACAGCGGTGTGCACATTGTCCACGACTACCGCAGCCAGGGTTCGAAATTTCGGCTGACCAATTCCGTAGCCGGCTCGATCGTCATTTGCTCCGCGACGACGATGACCGGTTTTTGCAGCATGATTTTCGCGAGTCATCTGGGTTTGCGCAGCCTGGGGCAGGTTCTGGTGCTCGGCTTGTTCTGCTCCCTGGTTTCGTCGCTTCTGTTTTTGCCTGCCTGGATCCTGGCGCGACCGGTTCGCGACAGGGTGTCGCAGGTTCCCGATGCCAACGCGGCGGGCCGGCCCAGGTATCGGCGGAATCGAATCGCAGGTTCGCTGCCATCGTCGTCGGATTCGCAAGCTGCATCGCTCCCGCAGCGAACGGTCCCGGCCGAGTCGCTCGGTGCGGTCGTCGCGAACCGTTCAGGCGGTATCGCCAAGAAGTCGGCAACCTAAACCGCGGGGAGCACCGCAGTGGGGTGGCTCTCCGCATCGCGGCGGGAGCGGGGAATCCGTCGGTTTCTGGCGAAGCTTCCCTCGCGATGTGGCTTTTCAGAGCGTCGCAATGCTGGTAAATTAGGGCGGTCCGAAGTTTTGCAAACTTGTTGGGAAATCCTTACGCGTCGGCTTTGGATCGCGTGGGGATCGGAATTAGGAGTCAGCAGGAACATGGCTAAACCGCATCGCAGTCATAAGAAAGCCAATCACGGGAAGCGTCCCGCGAATTCGAAAGCTCGTCGCGTTAAGCGTTGGAAAGTGAAGACCTAGTCGCCGCCGGGGTCGTTGCGACGACTAGTGTCCAGGGTCGTTGCGACGACTGGGTTGAGCAGCACGAGGCGGTGGTGGTGATTTGCACGGGCGAGGGCTTGAGCGCGTGAACGGCAAAGAAATGATTGTCGATCTCACTCAGATCGACCGGAATCACGTGATCGCCGACATCGAAGAGATTCGGCGCCATAATCCCCAGCGCTTCGAGATGGAGCAGTTAACTGCGATCGTACTCGAGGACCTCGAGAATCTCGTTTGTGTCGGGTACAAAGACATCACTGATCAGGAGTTTTGGGTTCGAGGTCACTTCCCTGGAACGCCCTTGATGCCGGGCGTGGTGATGCTCGAGGCGGCAGCCCAGCTCTGCAGTTACTTCGCGCACAAGTATGGACTGCTGGGCGACGTGGTGGTCGGCTTCGGGGGACTCGAAGAAGTTCGCTTCCGCGACACCGTCTATCCGGGCGACCGTCTGTACCTGATGTGCCAGGGAACGAAGATCCGCATGGGCCGGATCATCGTCTGCCGATTTCAAGGTGTGGTCCGCGATCGCGTGGTGGTTGAGGGGATGCTCAAGGGCGTGCCGATTCCCACCGCGGAAGCATCCAAGCCCGCCGTCCAATCTTAACCGGTCCAATCCTCACCTGTTTACGTGACGCGTGCGGCGGCAGGCATCGTTATGGGGCGTCGAGCTCTCCCGAAGATCGATCCGACGCTCGACCTGAGCCGTCATCTGCTGACGCTCACGGAACTCGAACCGCCGTTTGTGGCGAGTCGTTGGTTCGGCCGCGAAGCACCGCTCGAAATCGAAGTCGGCAGCGGCAAGGGGCTTTTTCTTACGGCTGCCGCAGCCAGTGATCCGACACACAACTTTGTTGGCGTGGAAATCGGCGCAAAGTACGCACGCTTTGCCGCCTCGCGGTTGGTTCGTCGAGGCCTGAACAATGCCTGCATGATCTCGGGCGATGCGCTCCGCTTCATGCGGGAGTTCCTTGCCGACGATTCCGTGGCGGCCGTGCATGTTTATTTTCCTGATCCCTGGTGGAAGAAGCGGCATCGCAAACGCCGCGTGATGAACGAGGGGCTGGTGGCGGATGTGCAGCGGTGCCTCGTGCCGGGCGGCCGATTGCATTTCTGGACCGACGTCGAAGAGTATTTTCAAGTGACGCTTGAGTTGCTGGCCAGCGCCACGCGTCTTTCGGGGCCGCATCCGGTCAGCGAACGACCGGCGGAGCACGATCTGGACTATCGCACTCATTTCGAACGCCGGATGCGCATGCACGGGTTGCCGGTCTATCGCGCGGAATTCATCAAGCCTCTGGCCGGGATGGAGGCAGGCGACCCGTCATGAACCTGATCGATCCCGCGGAACATTTGCGGCTTTTGCGGTTGCTCGACGCCAATGCCAATCGGGCGTCGGAGGGGATGCGAGCCGTCGAGGATTACGTGCGGTTTGTGCTTGAGGATCGCGGTTTGGCTGAGGAGTTCAAGCGGCTGCGGCATGATTTTGCGGCGCTGCTCGACGCGTGCCTGGCCGATTCGTTTCAAGCGCGTGACGTGCCCGGCGACGTGGGACGAACGGTGGAGGGTCCCGGCGAATACGTTCGCGAATCGCTGTCGGATGTGGCGTTGGCGAATGCCAAGCGAGTCGAGCAGGCGCTGCGCTGTTTGGAGGAATACGTCAAGTTGCTCGACGCCGGCGCGGCGAGACGCTTCGAGGCGCTCCGCTACCGGGCATATGGATTGCATCAATCGCTCGAGCAGCTGCGGGCATCGCAACAGCAGTTGGGTGCGCGTCGGGTGCAGGTGCTGATCGATGCGCGGGAATCCCCCGAGGCCCTGGAGACGCTCGCGAGGGAATTGGTCGAGGCCGGTGCGGGGGTGCTGCAGTTGCGGGAAAAGCGGCTCGACGATCGAGAGCTCCTGCAGCGGGCCCGCGTGGTCCGACGGGTGACGCTTGGCACGCCGACGATGTTCGTGATGAACGATCGCGCCGACATCGCGAGGGCCGTTGAGGCCGACGGCGTGCATCTGGGGCAGGACGATTTGCCGGTCGCAGAGGCCCGGCGGATGCTCGGCCCCGGCAAGTGCATCGGGGTCTCGACGCATAACCTGGAGCAAGCCTTCACTGCCGTACGCGACGGCGCGAATTATCTTGGGTGCGGCCCGACATTCCCTTCTGCAACCAAGTCATTCGACGCCTTTGCGGGGCTCGATTTTCTCAGGCAAGTTGCCAGCGAGATCGTGCTGCCTGCGTTCGCCATCGGAGGTGTCGGTCTGGAGAATCTGGACCAGGTGGTGGGGGCCGGTTTCCATCGCGTGGCCGTGAGTCACGCGGTGCTGGCCGCATCGAAACCGGGTGACGTGGTGCGCGAGTTAAATCGTCGACTGCTTGTGAACGGCTCGCGTAGCGAATAAAATCGAGCCCGTGCGATGGGTTAGAAAATGGCCGGCACGGAGCATCGGTGGCGAATACGGGACAAACCGCTTTCGCGACAGCGAGTTGGATCGCGGTTGAATCGTTGCTGTTCGTGTGCCGGAGTGGCGATGGCTCGGCAAGGAGCGGCTTGCTCCAGCCAGGGCCGTCGCCTGCCTAGCTTCGAGATTGCGCGTCGTTTTTTGCTGCCCGGATCGATCTTGTCTCGCCGCCGATCACAGGTGGCTCGGAAAGATCCCTCAGCGTTGAGTCAAGGAAGCACGCTACCGAGAGTCAGCCGATGAGTGATATTCATCACGAGTGCGGGATTGCGGCGATCTATCATTTGCCGAACGCCGGCGTGAGTCCGCTTTGTCCTGAGCAGGGTCCTGATCAGGTTTCTCGGCTGATGCCGAAGATGCTGCAGGACATTCAAAACCGCGGGCAGCTCGCGGCAGGCATGACTTCGTATTCGCTGAATCGTGACCAGTTGATCGACACCTTCAAGGAGATCGGCACGGTCAGCGAGGTGTTCCGGCTTTCGCATCGCGGGAAGAGCGAATCGCTGATGCGGGAGTATGCGGGTCGCGCGGCGATCGGCCACGTGCGCTATGCGACATGCGGCGAAGAGGATCGCAGTTATGCGCAGCCGTTTGAGCGGCACCATTTGCAAAAGCACAAATGGTTCAGCTTCGCGTTCAACGGACAGTTGGCCAATTACCAGCACTTGCGCGACAAGTTGCTGAGTGTGGACGAGCATCATTTGGCGCGGGAGACCGACACCGAAATCATCATGCACGAGCTCAGCCGTGAAATGTCGGGCGATCGCCGCCCGAAGCTGATCGACGTGATGCGTGCCGTGTCGCAGCGGTTTGACGGTGCCTATTCGCTGGTGCTGCTGAACGCGATGGGCGAGATGCTTGTCGCGCGGGATCCGCTGGGCATCAAGCCGCTGGTCTATGCCAAGGAAGGTCCGCTGTTCGCCGCGGCAAGCGAAAGCGTCGCCCTGCTGAACCTCGGGTTCCAAGCCGAGAACATTCGATCGTTGCAGCCCGGCCAGGCGATTACGATCGCGGAGGGGCAGTTCGAGATCGAGCGTTTCGCGCCGGTGTCGCGGCGGGCGCACTGCTTCTTCGAATGGATCTACTTTGCGAATGTGGCCAGTACGCTCGATGATCACAGCGTTTACCTTTCGCGCACGGCGCTGGGAGTGGAACTGGCGAGGCTCGAGCGGCTGGACGGGCGGGTCAAGATCGACGATGAGACGATCGTGGTGCCGGTGCCGGATACCAGCAAAGCGGCTGCCGCCTCGATGGCCTTCCGCCTGGGCATCCCGTGCTGGGAGGGCCTGATCCGCAACCGTTACTCCGGACGCACGTTCATCGAAGGCGGGAAGGGGCGGGCGAAAAAGGCTGAAAGCAAATACACGCCGCTGCGGGAAGTGCTGGCAGGCAAGCGGGTCTTTCTGGTGGAGGACTCGATCGTACGCTCCACCACCATGAAGGTGCTGCTCAACCGCATTCGCGAAGCGGGCGGTGTGCGGGAGATCCACGTTCGCGTCGCCTGTCCGCCGATTATCGCACCGTGCTTCTACGGCATCGACATGTCGACCATCGACGAGCTCTTTGCACCGAAGTTTCTTAAGGGCGGGCCTTGCACCGAAGAGTTACAAGCGGAAATGGCCAGGACATTAGGGGCCGATTCGCTTCGTTATCTGCCGGTCGAATCGATTGCGCGGGCCATTGGCTTGGATAGCGACCAGCTGTGCCAGGCATGCATCACGGCCAATTATCCGACCCCCTGGGGCCAAAAGCTGTATCAAATCGCTCAGGAAAACGTCGGACGCGGCGACGGATCGACGCGGACCTACGAAACCCCGAAGATCCTCAGCACCACCTGAAGTCCAACTGCCCGGCCGCATTCCTTTTGTCGCAACGGCGGTGTGATTATTCGGGCTGCGTAAAGTCGCCTGGCCGATCGAACGCCTGGGCGACTTTTTTCTTTGCGGAGTCTGCATCGCCCTTGCCGGGATCGTGCTCGTCTTAAATCCAAACGCGACTTTTACTTGCCTTGCTCGACACTTATTTGAGAGGTACAATTCCGAGGTAACTTCCGCCAAAACGGCAGGCTTTTGAGGGACCAAATTCCCTCCAAGGCAGGTCCTGTAAAAGGCAAGCCAGGGAACTTCGATACGGAAATCGGAGTGGCAGAGGAAATGGGATTCTCGACATGGTGGCTGTATCTCTGGCCCGGCTTGCCGGGACTTTGGTTGCGGGGACAGGTCCGCGGTTTACTCGTGGCAATCCTGTTCACCATCTCGCTGAATTTGGCTCTGGTTGCCACGTTCGTTTGGCCCGAATGGTTTCCCGTTGCGCTGGTAGGAGCCTGTTGGCTCGTGACCGCCGTGATTTGGATCGTTTCGGCCTGGAATTCGCACAACGAGTTGGTGGCTGATTCCGCTCTGCCAAAAAATGCCGCGAGCTTCCAAGAACAGTTGGAGGCTGCACAAGCACATTACCTGCGGCGACATTGGCTGGAAGCGGAGACGATGCTCAGCGCGTTGTTGGAGCAGCAAAGCGACGAGCGATCTCCGGGTAGCGGCATCCGTGCCGGAACCGGTGAACGCAATGGGGCGATCCCCGCCCGACTGATGCTCGCAGCCCTGCTCCGACGCACGCAGCGATGGCCCGAAGCGCAGCGGCAACTGGACCACTTGGCGAATTTGACCGAACGCGGAAAATGGGACATGGAGATCCGACGCGAACAAGCACGGCTGACCGAGTTGCAACAACCGACAACCGAAGCAAGTTCGCCATAAAGGTGCACCCGAGCGAATAAAAATACGAATGAATGAAGAAGCGTGCGAACCGGACCCGGTGACCAACCGGTCTATGAAGCAAGCTGGTCAACTCAGCGAACGAGACTATAAAGCAGCGAACGAGACTACAAAGCAGCGAACGAGAAGATAAAGCGACCGAGATCCAGAGCGAACAGGGATCATTGAGCGAACAGGAATCATTGAGCGAACAGGAATCCGAGTGAATCGCCGCGCGTAGCCGGGCGGTTCCCGAAACGAGGAGGCGAAAGAACGATATGTACGAACGATTCACCGACCGAGCCCGCAAAGTGATGCAGCTGGCCAATCAGGAGGCACAGCGTTTCAATCACGAGTACATCGGCACCGAGCACATTCTGCTGGGGCTGGTAAAGGAAGGCAGCGGTGTCGCCGCGAATGTGCTCAAGAACCTGGACGTCGATCTGCGCAAGATCCGGCTGGAAGTGGAAAAGCTGGTCCAGAGCGGCCCGGAAATGGTCACGATGGGCAAGCTGCCGCAAACGCCTCGCGCGAAGAAGGTGATCGAGTACTCGATGGAAGAGGCTCGCAATCTGAATCACAACTACGTTGGCACGGAGCATATCCTGTTGGGATTGCTTCGCGAGCAGGAAGGGGTGGCGGCTCAGGTGTTGATGAACCTGGGCCTGAAGTTGGACGAGGTTCGCGAGGAGGTGTTGAATCTGCTGGGCCACGGTTTGGAAGGTGGCGAGGTCACCGAGCGAGGCGGGCGGGAGCCGGCCGGCGCGGCGAGTGGCGAAGCAGGTCCGACCCAGAAGGGCAGCAAGTCGAAGACCCCTGCCCTCGATAGCTTCGGCCGCGATCTCACCGATCTGGCTCGACAAGGCAAACTCGATCCGGTCATCGGCCGTGAACGGGAAATCGAGCGAGCGATTCAAGTGCTCTGCCGTCGCACGAAGAACAATCCGGTGTTGCTCGGCGAGGCCGGTGTCGGCAAGACGGCGATTGTCGAAGGGTTCGCCCAACGCGTCATCGGCGGCAATGTGCCGGAACTGTTGATCGACAAACGCATCGTCGTGCTCGATCTCGCCATGATGGTCGCCGGTACCAAGTACCGCGGTCAGTTCGAAGAACGCATCAAGGCGGTGATGAACGAAGTGCGTCGAGCCCGGAACACGATCTTATTTATTGACGAGCTGCACACCTTGGTGGGTGCCGGTGGCGCGGAAGGCGCGATCGATGCCGCCAACGTGCTGAAGCCCGCCCTGGCCCGCGGTGAAATCCAGTGCATCGGCGCCACGACGCTCGACGAGTACCGCAAGTACATCGAGAAAGACAGCGCCCTGGCTCGACGATTCCAGGAAATTGTGGTCGATCCCACGTCGAAAGACGAAACGATCCAGATCCTCAAGGGGCTCCGCGAGCGTTACGAGGAGCACCATCGGGTGCAAATCACCGACGACGCGGTCAAAGCCGCGGTGGAAATGTCGGAGCGCTACATCACCGCTCGCTGCCTGCCCGATAAGGCGATCGACGTGATCGACGAGGCCGGTGCTCGCGTGCGTTTGCGTGCGATGACCCGTCCGCCCGATCTGAAAGAGATCGACGAAGAAGTCGAGCGGCTGAACAAGGCCAAGGAAGAAGCGGTCGCCAACCAGGACTTCGAAAAGGCGGCATCGCTCCGTGATCAGGCCGACAAACTCCGCAAGAAAAAGGAAACGATCACGCGCGAATGGCGGGAGAAGTCGCGCGAGACCGACGGCGTGGTCGATGAAGAAGTCATCGCCGAAGTGGTCTCCAAGATGACCGGCATTCCGCTCACCCGCCTGTCCACCGAGGACAGCATGCGGTTGATGAAGATGGAAGACTCGTTGCACTCGAAGGTGATCAGTCAGGACGAGGCGATCAAGGCGGTGGCGAAAGCCGTGCGTCGCAGTCGCAGCGGCTTGAAAGATCCGAAGCGTCCGACCGGATGCTTCGTCTTCGCCGGACCCACCGGTGTCGGTAAGACGTTGCTCGCCAAGGCGCTCGCCGAATTCATGTTCGGTGACTCCGACGCGCTCGTGCATATCGACATGAGCGAGTACATGGAGAAGCACAACGTCAGCCGCTTGATCGGTGCCCCGCCGGGCTACGTCGGTTACGAGGAAGGTGGCCAGCTCACCGAGAAGATCCGCCGTCGTCCCTACGCCGTGGTGTTGCTCGACGAAATCGAAAAGGCTCACCCCGACGTGTTCAATATGTTGCTGCAAGTCATGGAAGAAGGCCGGTTGACCGACAGCTTCGGCCGCAATGTTGACTTCCGCAACACGATCCTGATCATGACCACCAACGCCGGCGCCGAAGCGATTAAGAACGAATCGCAGTTCGGGTTCCAAAAGCCTGACGACAACGCCAGCTACGATGCGATGAAGGAACGCGTCAACGATCGGATCGAAAAAGTGTTCCGGCCGGAGTTCTTGAACCGCTTGGACGATGTCATCATCTTCCACCACCTGCAGAAAGACGATCTCAAGAAGGTCATCGAACTGGAGTTGGCGAAGGTGCGAGTGCGACTCCAGGAACGAGGTTTGGTGCTGAACCTGACCGACGATGCCAAGGAGTTCATCATCAAGAAGGGAACCGACCTCGACTTCGGTGCTCGACCTCTGCGTCGCTCGATCGAACGCTACGTCGAAGATCCGCTTTCGGAAGAACTGCTCAAGGGCGAGTTCAACGGCAAGCAGGAGATCGTCGTCGGCGCCATTCGAGACGACAAAGGCACGCTGATTCGCCTGGACTTCCAGGGCATCGTGCGGCCAGACGCCAGTGCCGAACCCGTGTCCGCCGCATCGGGCGATGCGGGCAAGAAAGAGCCTTCCAAGTAACGCTAGGATCGCTGATCAGAATCCCAACAAAGGCCCGTGCATCGCATGGGCCTTTTTTATGAACGACCTTCGTGCTCGTCGTGCCCTTCGTGGTTCATGCTCACACTCCTCGTATTAACTCTGACCGTTTTCCTCGCCGCGTCAGGCGCTTTCGCTGATGAACCGTTCCAATCGCAGGAAGGTCCACTCACGACCCAGACGGTCGAAAGTCTGACGCTCAAAGATGCGGTCCGGAAGAAGGACCTTATTTGCAAGGTCCACGCCCCCGAGTCTGGCGGACCGTATCCGGTGATTCTGTTCTCGCACGGCTTCGGCGGGAACAAGGACGCCTTCGGTCCTGTTGGTCGGTACTGGGCCAGTCATGGGTATGTCGTGATTCACCCATCGCACGCCGACGGCCTCAGTCGGGCTGCGGGAAATCAGAACGCGGACGACGGCGAAAAGCCCGATTCAAGGGTACGATTGCGGGGAGTGCGCGAGGGGATAAGTGATCCCCAGAAGATCGTGGAACGTGTTGCCGATTTGGTGCTGATCCTCGATTCGCTCGATCAACTGCCCACTGCCGTACCGGGACTCAAAGGCAAGATCGATGCACAACACGTCGGAGTCGCCGGGCATTCGTTCGGAGCCTACACCGCGATGCTGATTGGCGGAGTGACGGCCGACCTGGGCAACGAGAAAGGGAAGCGATTCGCGGACAAGCGGGTCGCCTGCATCCTGCCGATTTCCGGGCAGGGTACCGGTCAGCAAGGGCTGACCAATCGGAGTTGGGACTCGCTGACAATTCCGATGATGACCATCACGGGCACCCGCGATCAGGGAGTCGGCGGACAGGGCGTGGATTGGAAGAAGGAGCCGTATCAGTTCAGTCCCAAGGGAGACAAGTTCCTCGTCGTGATCGATGGTGCAAATCACTTTTCCTTCGGCGGTGGCCTCGGCCTCCGTGGTTCAGCACCGACGGAGGTCGTCAAACGATGCAGCACCCAATACTGGGATGCCTACCTCAAGGATTCCGCCGCGGCCAAGAAGTACCTCCAATCCGATCGACTGGTCAAAGACTCTGGCGGCAGATGTGCCTTCGAGTGGAAGTAGGCGGCAGGGAGACGAGTCATGCCGGACCAGGCGCTGGAACAGACTCGTGATCGCGTCCTGTTGAATGGCGAATCTATTGGCTGCGAACGGCTCAACTTGGTCGATTGTGCCGCAAAACCTCGCCGTTCCAGATGACGTTGCACATTGGTGCTTCGTGAGCGCAGCATGGAAGGATGCCCGCAGCGCTCCGGGGCGGCCGATACCGATTTTACTTTTACGCTGAAGATCGAGCAGGTCGAAAGACTGACTGTCGACACCAATAAGAATTGCTGGATCGTCGCACATGCGCGGCATAACAACGACGTGCACCCGAGCCGCCGGTTGGATCCAGCTTGACTCGAAATCACACCCGGGCGGCCACGGTGATTTCAAGCGTTCTGTCGTCGCCCTGATCAGGGCCGGCATTTACTGAACGAACGACTCGGCCGCCTCTTCGTTTTGCAGGGTGACTTCGCCCGCATCTTCCAGGCGTCGTACGATGTCGACGATCTGCTGCTGAATGCCCTCGACTTCCGAGGCTCGCACCGCGCCCAGGAACTCCATTTCCTCGCGCAGCGCCTGAGCGGCACGTGAAGACATGTTGCCCAGGATCTTGGTCTTGAGTTCCTCGCTGACGCCTTTGAGCGCCATCGCCCACTGTGCATTTTCGACGTTCTTGAGCAGCGTTTGGACGTCCTTGTCGCCCAGTTTCTGGATATCTTCGAATACGAACATCAGGCGGCGGATTTCGTCCACCAGTGACGGGTCGTCCTGCGTCAGGCCGTCCATCAGGGTGCGTTCGGTCGAGCGGTCGGCTACGTTCAAAATGCTGGCGACCGCTTGCACGCCGCCCGCGTTCTCGAACGACTGACTCATTACGCTCGACATGCGGTTTTCCAATCCGCGTTCCACATCGCGTATCACTTCGGGATTCGTCTGGCCCATGTACGCGATCCGTCGGACCACCTGCTGTTGGCGGGCGGGCGGCAGTCCCGCGACGATCTGTGCACTGTACTTCGGCGGCATGTGGGAAAGGATCAAGGCGATCGTCTGCGGGTGCTCGTCCACAATGAACGTCAGCAGGTTTTGCGGATCGATCTTTTTCAAGAAGCCGAACGGCAGAGCTTCGATGGTTTGACGAACGTTGTCGAGCGTTGGTGCGGCGTTTTGGCCGAGTGCTTTTTCGACAAGCGATTTTGCCAGTTCCAACCCGCCGACGTTGGTCGACAGTTTGTTGGGGTTGATGTCCGCGAATTCATTGATGACGTTTTCCTGCTCTTCGGACGACATCCGCCCGACTTTCGCGATCTCGATCGAAACCGCCTCCACTTCCTTGGGGTGCAGTTTCGAGAGCAGGGACGCCGCGACATCCTCGGAAAGGCTCATCAGCAAGATGGCAGCCTTACGTATATCGTGGTTGATCATCGGCATGGCGAACAACTCCAAGGCGATCGCGACGCGCAATCCGCGCATCGCGGTTATCGGCAGATTCGCCGTCCGTCTGCAGAAAACTTCGGGCCGGATTTTTTCCCTCCCCTTTTGGCCTGCTCGAGGCAATGATAGCATCGCAACCATGACCAGCAGTTCCACCGTAACGCCGATGATGCAGCAGTACCTTGATGCCAAGGCCTCCTGCGGCGATGCGCTGTTATTGTTCCGGATGGGCGATTTCTACGAACTGTTTCACGAGGATGCGAAGACCGCCGCACGCGTCCTGGGGCTTACGCTGACCAGCCGCGACAAGGGCGAAAACCCGATCCCGATGGCCGGGTTTCCGCACCATCAGTTGGATGGCTATTTAGGCAAATTGATTCGAGCCGGTTATCGCGCGGCGGTTTGTGAGCAGATGGAGGATCCGCGCAAGGCAGTGGGACTGGTCAAACGCGAGATCACGCGCGTGGTGTCTGCTGGCACCGTGACCGACGACGCCATTCTCGATCCTCGGGAGAGCAATTACCTGGCGGCGATCGTGGCGGATGCCGAACGATCGGGGGCGAGCGGGCATGCCCCGGATGTCGGCGTTGCCTGGGCCGATCTCTCCACGGGCCGGTTTTGGGCCGCCGTGTTTCCGCGAGCCCGACTAGCAGATCAACTCGCCCGTATCCGGCCGGTGGAGTGCTTGGTTTCCGAAGATGAATCGCCGATCGGGGCGACCGGTGGCGAACCATGGATGGTCACGCGTCGTCCGCCGTGGGCCTTTGCGCTCGATGCCGCCAGGAACCGGTTGACGCAGCATTTTCAAACCGCGTCGCTCGACGGGTTCGGTTTTCAGGACGCCGACCGGGCCGCGATTCGCGCCGCCGGTGCCCTGCTGGAGTACCTGCAGGAAACGCAGAAAGCCCCCCTGCACCACCTCGATCGACTGCTGCCCTACCGTCAAGGGTTGGCACTCGAGTTGGACGAGTCGACGCGCCGCAGTCTGGAGATCACGCGCACGATCCGCGATGGATCGCGCGACGGTTCGCTGCTCGCCGTGCTCGATCGTACCACCACCCCCATGGGTTCGCGGATGCTCGCTGATTGGCTCAGCAACCCGCTCACCGACATCGCGGCGATCGCGTCGCGGCAGGACGCGGTAGGCGAGTTGACCGGCGATCTGGCGTTCCGCAGCAGCCTTCGTGATGCGCTGCGAAACGTGTACGACCTGGAGCGATTGGTGGCGCGGGTGATGACGGGGCGAGCCAGTCCGCGCGATCTGTCGTTTGTCGGCCGGACGCTCGCGAGCCTCCCCGATGTGAAGTCGCAGTTGGGACGCAGGGCGAGTCCCCTGCTCCGCGAATACGAGGAGTTGCTCGACCTTTGCCCCGAGTTGTCAGCGGAGCTTTCCCTGGCACTCGTCGACGACTGTCCGCTGTCGCCTCGCGATGGAGGCGTGATTCGTAGCGGGTATCACGCCGAGCTTGACCAGCTTCGCGAACTGGCGGCGGGAGGCAAGCAATGGATCGCATCCTATCAAGCGGAAGAGATCCAACGCACCGGCATTCCCAACCTCAAGGTCGGGTTCAACAAAGTCTTCGGTTACTTCATCGAGATCACGAACGCGCACAAGGATAAGGTGCCGCTCAACTACACGCGGAAGCAGACGCTGACGGGTGCCGAGCGATACGTCACGCCGGAACTGAAGGAGTACGAAGACAAGGTGCTGGACGCCGACGAGCGCAGTCGCGACTTGGAGTATCAACTATTCCTGCAGTTGCGCGATCGCGTCGCGGCCCATGCGCGACCGCTGCAGCGGACGGCGAATGTGCTGGCGATGCTTGATACGCTTGGTTCGCTTGCCGAGTTGGCGGCGAAACAGGGATACTGCCGCCCGAAGCTCGTGTCCGACCGGGTGCTCGAGATCCTCGACGGGCGTCATCCGGTATTGGACATCATGCAACCGGCCGGGGCGTTCGTTCCCAACGACACATCGGCGGGGCCTGAACGGGGATTGTTGTTGCTGATTACCGGCCCGAACATGGCGGGCAAAAGCACCTACATCCGGCAGGTCGCACTGCTGACGCTGATGGCCCAAATCGGCAGTTTCGTGCCGGCACGCCAGGCCGTGATCGGAGTCGCGGACCGGATCTTCGCCCGCGTCGGTGCGAGCGATGAACTATCGCGAGGCCAGAGCACGTTCATGGTCGAGATGACGGAGACGGCGCGGATTCTGAACACCGCGACGCCACGCAGTTTGGTGATCCTGGACGAGATCGGGCGCGGGACGAGCACCTATGACGGGGTATCGTTGGCGTGGGCGATCGTCGAGCATTTGCACGATCGGATCGGTTGCCGCACGCTATTTGCGACGCACTACCACGAGTTGACCGACTTAGCTCAGTCGCTGCCCGAGCTGCGCAATCTGAATGTCGCGGTGAAGGAGTGGGACGACAACGTGGTTTTCCTTCACAAGATTATCGACGGAGCGGCGGACAAGAGTTACGGGATCCACGTAGCGCGGCTGGCGGGCGTGCCTCGCGAGGTGAACGAGCGAGCGAAGCAGATCCTGGCGCAGCTGGAGTCGGACCATTTGGACACAGAAGGTCACTCGCGGCTGTCGCGTAAAGAAAAGAAGCGACGCGGCGATATTCAATTGACGCTGTTCGCCCCCTACGACCACCCCCTGCTCGACGTGATCCGTTCCACCGACCTGAACACGCTGACCCCGATCGACGCGCTGCGACGAATCGAGGAGTGGCAGCAGGAGTTACGCCGCTCGGACCGCCCTTAAGCCGCCGTTTCGATCGGCACGACCGCTACATCGCATCCGCCCTCGGGTCGGGGCCCGATTTTCTGCCAGTCCAGCCGCTTTTCTCGGCGTGCGAGTTTGGTTAGATTTATGCATTCACGAGCACGTTGAGACCCTCAACCTGACCAGTTCGGGCGGCGCGGTGGCAGTGTGTTCGCGAGCGGTTGGCCTGCGGGTTCAACACGGCGGAGTAGCTCAGTTGGTTAGAGCAGCGGAATCATAATCCGCGTGTCGGGGGTTCGAATCCCTCCTCCGCTACTAGGCTATCTTCCATGATA
>JBJOLO010000273.1:0-5997 GCA_046045565.1 Planctomycetota bacterium
TTGGCACGGGAGCGGTTTGGAACACTTGGGTCGAAGGGATGGTGCCCCGCCCCATTCGCACTCGTTTTTTCGCGCGTCGAGTACGCGTTTGCCAGGCCAGCCTGCTTGTCGGCTTTCTCGCCGGCGGCTTCGGATTGCAAATCGCTCGCAACACCCCTTGGGGTATGACCGCATTTTCGCTCGTCTTTGTCACCGCCGCGTTGTCGCGACTGATGTCGGTGCTGTTTCTCTACCTGCAATCCGAACGACGTGCCACTCCAATGGTCGAGCGATATGTGACCATCCGCGACCTTGGCAGCGGTCGAAAGGCTGCGTCGAGCGCACGGCTACTGGCCTACCTGTTCGCGGCGCAAATCGGCGTCTACATCGCCGGTCCGTTTTACGCGCCGTACATGCTCAAGAAACTGCAGATGCCCTACCACGTGTTCGCCATCCTGATCGGCATCACGTTTTTCGGCAAGGTGATTGCCCTTCCGTTCTGGGGTCAACTGGCTCACATGGCCGGCCCCAAGAAACTGCTTTGGGTCGGCGGCATCGGCATTATTCCCGTCGCAGGGTTATGGGCTGTCACACAAAACGTCTACTTCCTGTGCCTGTTACAATTCATCGGCGGAGTTACCTGGGCCGCGTACGAACTCGCCATGTTCCTGATGTTTCTCGAAACCATCCCGCGCGAAGAACGCACCAGCGTGCTCACCGTCTACAACCTGGGCAATGCACTCGCCCAAGTCACCGGCGCCCTGATCGGTGCTGCATTTTTGCTCTGGCAGCAGCGAACTACCGAAGCATACCTGTCGATCTTCGTACTCTCTTCAGTCGGCCGCGCCCTGGCCCTGCTCTACCTCGCCAGGGTTCCGGAAATCGATATCACGGTCCATCGACAAACGCCCAGTGCCGATCCGATCGCTCCGACCCAAAGCGAATCGATTCATTAAGACCTGCGGCGGATATCGGATCGAGCCGCGAACGCAACGTCCTGATTGCGCTAAGTCCTGATTGCGCAGCGTTCCATCGCCGGTCCAGGCGTAACGAATCGGCGAATCCGCAGCCCGCAAATCATCCCTTGCTGAATCGCATCACGTCACCAAGCCTTTGGTGACCAACATGAAGACGTCTTCCAGTGTCGGCTCTTTGTCGGCGAAACTTCGCAACCCGACACCCTGGCGAACCAGCGAATCGAGCAGCGCCGCAATGCCCGCGTCATCCGTATCCAATTCGACCGTCGCGGCGTGTTCTTCCAACGTCACGTTGCGAGTTGCCGGACAGCTGCGAACGATTGACAACCCCAGGTCCATCTGCGACGTGAATTTGATTTCCACCATACGATTGCCGCGAATACGTCGGTACACGTCGTTGATCGGCCCATGCATGAGCAACTGCCCGCGTTCGATGATCCCAATCGACGTGCACGTATCGGCAAGCTCGGAAAGGATGTGGCTCGAGATCAGGATCGTTTTTCCCATCCGCCGCAATTCTTTCAGCAGTGCTTTGACCTCGATTCTCGCTCGCGGATCCAGACCGCTAGTCGGCTCATCCAGGATCAGCACAGGCGGATCGTGCACCAGCGTCTTGGCCAGGCACAATCGTTGCTTCATCCCGCGGGACAGCCCATTCACGTAGTCGTTGCGTTTGTGGCCCAGGTCGAGCAAGTCCAACACGTCCGAAATGATCTGCTTGCGATGCGACTTGCCGATCTGATAAGCGACGGCGAAGAAATCGAGAAACTCCCAAACCTTCATACCGTCATACACGCCAAAGTTGTCGGGCATGTATCCCACGCTTTGTCGGACTTTCATCGGATCACGCGTCACGCTGTGACCATTCACCGTGCCTTCGCCTCGACTTGCCTTCAGCAACGTCGCGAGAAACCGGATCGTTGTGCTCTTGCCCGCACCATTGGGGCCGATGAAGCCAAACAACTCCCCGGCCTCAATTTTGAGGTTCAGCTGTTGCACAGCGGTGAAATCACCGTAGTCCTTGCCAAAATCGATCAGTTCTATCATGCGTTCAACTCACGGGGATGCATTCGGTTGCAACGTCCCATCATTGGTGTTGGTGATCTCGGACTGATCCTCCGACGGCGGATCCTTTACATCCAGACTGCAATTCGTATCCGACTCGGGAGCCGGCAGCGGTCCGCGAGCCAAATGGCACAACACCATGCCGCGGAATGCGGTTTGAGAAGCGGCCGGTTCGAAACGCAGGCCTTCAAAATCGTTATCGACCCAGGCAATCAAGCGGATGTCGCCTCGACGCATTTTCAGCTTTCGCATCGCGAGGTCGAACAGACCGGCGAGATTGATCTCGCCGCTGACATCCTCGTCGGAATGCTTCGTCGCCGGTGAAGCTTCCCATTCCTCAAAATAACGCCAGTCCGGCGCCCGCATCTTGAAGCGCACGGATGCCGTCGTTTTCGGAGCCAGATCACCGACCCAGGCGATCTCGGCTTCGCCCGTTTCGCGAACTCGCAGAATACCTGCTCCGCGCAAAGCAAGTTCCGATTGGTTTTCCAAACGCCACCCCGAGTCGTCATTGCCGAGGATCCGAAAACTGCCTCCGATCGACAGCATGTGTTCACTATGCACCATGCCGGTGGAGTTCGAATCGACCAGGAATCCGCTGAGTTCTCCGACGAGTCGTTGATCACCGACGGCACGCGTCTCGTTGCGGAAATGCACCGAGCTGGAAACACTGCCAAACTCTTTCTGCTGCTGTTCGTTGCCTGCAAACGGCAAGGCGACTGCCGATGGATCCTCGAACCCGACGTCGTAGGCGGTCGACAGCGACGAATAGAGGGCCGAGTATCGCGTGAGGTGAGCTCGCGGAAACCCGCCTTGCACTTCCAGAATCGCAACTTCGGTCCGACTGCGAATGAAGCCGATGTCCAATTGCGCAATCCGCACGACGACAACGGCGCCGGCGATGGCCACAAGCGGCGCTGCGACCCAAGCCCATTCCACGCGACCCATCAAGCGAAAGATCAACCAATTCAACGGCACCAGCACCACCAGATAGATGGCCATGATCTTCAAGATGAAATCGGCTTTCGGAATCTTGATCCCGGCAGCGATATTCAAGGCACGTCGCGCCGCATCCGATGCGGCGCTAAAATCGTTCCACCCCGCTACGCCCGATTCGGGCGTGTAACTGTATCCATCGAAATGCCAGTCGTCCGAAGCGGGATGTTGGCCGACCTGGGAGGGCGTCTGCACGCCGTCGCTGCCGGTTCCGAAACCGCGCAGCGCATTCTCGCGCTCGGTGCGAATCGCCGGGGCCATGGCGGTGAATACCGTTCGCTCGGAACTCTCGTCCAAATAGCCCACATCGCGGGAAAAATAACGCAACGTTGACGAGAGTCGCGGATCTTCTTCCACCCAACGCTGGCTCTCAAATCCCCGCCACGTCTGATGGACCACGGTGTTGTTGTCGTACGACTCAAACGTCCGACCCGGACGGCGCAGCAAACAGGCATTCACAAAATTATCGTAACTCTTCCAATTCACGATGCGTCGATCATTGAGCGGGAAAGCGGTCACAACGATTCGACCGTGGCCAACGCGTCGCTCGACCACCAACTGCCCGGTCCCTGGCAGGTAATTCGCATCGGGATGCTTCTGCAACTCGGCGCCCAACAACGGCAGTCCTACCAGATCCAACCGCCGCGGATCGTTGACGCGCTTCGAGGCAATCGACCATTGCTGATCGAGTTCGCTCATGTCGCTCTGCTGCAATTCGCGCGTTTGCACTTTCTGAGCGGGCAGGTAATCCTCGAGGAAACTTCCGCGAAGCAAGTCCAGCGAATTGGGGCCGCTCATCATGATCTGGCCACCCCATTGCAGCCAGTCGAGTAACGCCTGCTGCTGTTCGATCGTCAACGAGGCGGGCTGCACCTCATCCCACCACAAGCAAGCGACGCTCGTCCAAGTCAGCGCATTGGATGACAGCGGAATCGCGGTCTCGGATGCCGTGTCGATCACCGGCATGATGACGCGATAGTAAAGTCGAAGATTCTGATTCAGGTCATTGCGGGGCGCAGCAACCGACTCCAGCTTTTTCACGAATCCATAGCTGTCAACATCTTTTGCCAACACCACCATGTAGAACTGGTACTCGGGCATGATCGCGGTGCCTTCGCGAGTCGGCGGCAAGGCCTCGCGGCCACCGCGAGCCGTCAACAATCGCGTCCGCAGCCAAACATTGCGAACGATACCCGTAGGAGAAACCGTGCGCCGCGGAATGTGATAGAGCAACTCCGCATCTTTCGAATTGCCTTTGGGCAACTGCAGCTTGCGCGAACCGGTGAGATGAAAATCGGTTCGCTCGATGTCGATCATCTTGTCGTCGCGGTCAACCGTCGCCGATTCGAGATCACCCGAGAAATTGAAATTATTGGCCTTGAACTGCTGCCGCGCTGAAACCCAATGCCCGGGCTTCACATAGTTGGCAACCGTGGAGGGATCGTCCGGAAACGTGCGCAGTTTGGTGACTTCGTAATCGGGCTTCGGCTTCTCCAGCTTCTTTTTCTTGCGCTTCTCGTCCTCTTCTTCCTGCTTCTTCTTCGCGGTGGCGCTGGAATCACTGCGGCAGCCCGAACACCCGGACAATCCGGCAGCCGAGACGAGCATGCCGCCGACCAAGCAGGCGATCATCCAAGACCGAAGCCAAAACCGAACTTCGCTTTGATGTGAGTCTCTACCGATCATGACCCGTTGAACTGCCTACTCGAAGCGTTAGTGATTACCGCCGTCGGATGATGCGAACGCTTTTGCACTGCGGCACTCCGAACTGCAAAACCTTCCCCGGGATCTTCCTCTTGGTATCCTTTTCCGGGCAGGTTTCCCGAGCAACTTGTTTGCGTGCCCCGCACGCGACGAATGCCGTAAAGATTCCGCGCCGCAGGGAGTCTGTGCCGCAGGGAGTCCGTGCCGCAAAGATTCCGCATCAGTGTACGCCGTCCCTAGCCCGCAGGAAACTCCCCGCGCGTCTGCGATTCGAGCCATCGCCGGGCCCGCTCAAAGTCCTCCGGCGTATCGATATCCACCGCGATTCGGGGATCGTCTTGCGGGATTTCGCGGATGGGGTGCAGGGCCATCACGTCGCGCAACGTTCCCGATTCCGGTAGGCGGGCAACTTCGTCGGCTAAGCTCCACGGAAACAACACAGGATGCCCCCGTTGCCCCCGATGAGATGCCACCACTATTTCGTTCGGGAATCTCGCCGCGGCATCCAAAACAGCATTGATCGCCGCCGTCGGCAGCAGCGGCATATCTGCAGGTGCCACCAGCCAAACGTCACCCTCAGCAGGCGACCTCGCGGCGCGAAGGTGCGCTAACCCGGCCTGGATCGACGCCTTCATGTCGGGCGGATCGATTGCTGGCAGCACGACATCGACTTCATGCCGACCGACGATCGCCTGCAACTCCCGATCGTCCCGACGCATGACCACCACGGTTCGGTCGACACGACTGCGACACCAGGCTTCCAGCACGGCATCCAATACCGTCGCACCACCCCATGGCAAGGCGAGTTTGCGACGCCCCATCCGTACACTGTGGCCTGCAGCCGGCACGATCGCAAACGCTCGCACGTCCGTCACTCCTTCACGCTGCCCTACGGTGCTATCCACACACCCTCGCGGAAGCGACATTGACTCGGATCAAATTCGGTGATCCGTCGCAAATCCAATGACGGCGCCAGATTCGCGCGTCGCCCACCGATCGACTGCGCCCAACTGCGACTTTGCTCCGCTTTGCCGCTCGACCGCCCGGCCGTTTCCCTGCCCACCACTCCACTCAAGTCGATCAATTGCAATTCCGCGGCGAGCAGTTTGCGAAACAGGTCGGTTGGCAACTTGGTTTCCTTACAGGCATCCAGAAAGCCGTCGTAATCGATAATCGATGCAATCGATTGAAACTCCTCCCGCACACCGTCCCGTTCCGCAATCCTGCGCGCCGCCTCCACGTCGCCGCGCCGCAACTGCCGGATCGCCAACAAGGC
>JBJOLO010000345.1:0-4485 GCA_046045565.1 Planctomycetota bacterium
ACCGCCTGCCGGAGCTGCGACCGGACTTTTCGATGCGTCGGCCATCGCCTTCAGCTTATTCTCAAGTCGAGTGGTCAACGGGACTGGCTGCCAGACGAACTGGATCGTGAAATCAAAACGATCCACTGTGAAACTGGTCGGCTGGGAATCATCTCGTTTCTTTCCGCCTCCCTGCTGACCAGCAGCAGGACCGGCACCACCTCCCCCACCACCGCCATCATCGAGACCGGCGGCCGCACCGGCTCCGGGGCCTGAACCTGCACCGGCCGCGGACAACCCCGGGGCCGCCCCCGCTCCGCCCGCGCCTGCCGCGCCACCTCCCGAACCGCTCGCTTCCTCCGTCAGCGGATTCGAAATCGTCTCCTTCGTAAGCCGCTCCGAAATCACCATTGTCGGGTACAAGACCCCCAGCTCCTTCATCGTGAACTCGATCATCTCGTTCGCCTTTTGGCGATCGGGATTCGCCGGATCTCGAGGCAAACTCACCGACCCATGTGTGAGGTACCGCATGAGGGTGCGATAGACGTGATTCGGTCCGAACGTTTGCGGGTCGCCATTAAAATAATGATGCCCTTTCAATTCGATGACCCAGCCTTCCTTCGAAGGACCAGCACCTGCGGCTGCGGGGGCACCTGGCGCTGCGGGAGCGCCGGGCGCTGCCGGTGCTCCTGGGGCTGCGGGTGCGCCCGGTGCCGCGGGAGCACCTGGAGCCGCTGCGGCCGCGGGCACGGCACCCGGGATGGGGATGCCATCGATTTCCATCAACTTCTTGATCTGATCTTCACCCTCGAGGTACTTCTGCTTGACGGCGTCGCTAAACCAGGTCGACACATCAGGGAAGTACTCCGACTCGATGTAAGCGATGTGTAAATCCTGGCGTTGAGCAAACGGCACTTTGGTTGGATCCTCGATGCGGCCGGCATCGAGTCCAGGGCTTCGGGGCGGCAGACCGGCCGAGATTGCGCTTAGCAATTCCATCCACGCCAATCGCCGATCCGAGTTACCGGCAACTTCTTCGCCGACCGCTCGAGCCAGTTTCATCTCGGCCAGCATTTTCTTGTCTTTATCGAGATGCGAGTCGCTCAACGATTTGACCGACCCCACCCCCGACTCGGCGTCCTTCCACGTAACGTTGTCGATCGCTCGCTGCTCATTGACGGTGTACCACGTGGTGTATCGGAAAAAGAAATTAAAGGAGCAGGCGAGCAGCAGTGCTCCCACGGCAGCAGCCGTCCAGGGTTTCTTTTCGCGAATCAGTCGTTGCGTCAGGATTTCACGAGGCAGCAGATTTGTACTCAGCTTCGACAAGCCGGCGCCTTGCAAACACAGACCGTAGCAGACGCCGAACGCCAGGACGTTGTCTTTAAACGTCGGACTATCGACAACATCATCGCCCGTCAGTCGGCCGAATTTCGGGTACTCGATGACATCGTAGCCCAGGTTTTTGCTAAGGTATTGCTGCAAACCCGGCAAGCGAGTCGTGTTGCCCAGGACCAGCACTTTGCCGATTTTCGCCTTGCGATCGATGTTTTGGAAAAACCCGATCGATCGCTGGATTTCGGTCACGAGATCGTTGAAGACCGGACGCATCGCCTGGAAGACCATCTTCGGGTCCTCAGCCTGGCGGGCATTCCGCTTCAGGTGCTCAGCCTTGGCGAACGTGAGTTTCAACTCCTTGGTTAATTGCTTGGTGAAGTGGCTACCACCGAGTGGAACGTTTCTTTGCCACAACCGGTGGCCATTGGTCACGACCAAATCGGTCGTATCGGTTCCCATCGAGAGCACCACCATCGATTCGGGCGGATCGGTGGGATCAATTTCACCGGGCGCATCGTTCAGCACGTCATGCGTCATGGCGTTGTAAATCGCCAGCGGCGCCAACTGAACCAAGTCGAGTTCAATGCCGGCGGAGATGAACGGCTTGAGCACTTTCGAGATCTGCTCGCGCTTCATCGCGAACAGACCGACTTCCGCATCGATCACGAAGCCATCGACCTCCTGGCCCCCGGACAACTGCTGCCAATCCCACACCACTTCTTCCAGCGGAAACGGGATCTGCTGTTTGGCTTCGTACTTGACGATATCGGGCAGACGCTTGGAATCGACTGGCGGCGGCTTGAAGAAACGCGACAAGCCGGATTGCCCGGCAACTGACATCGCGATTCGGTCGCCGCGAGTCTTGTTGCGCGATAAGAACTGGTCGAGCGCCTCGCGGATCAACACCTCAGGTTCCGCCTCGGGCTGGCTGAGGATCTTCGGGTACTCGATGTAGTCGTATGCGGTCGCAATGAGCGACTGACCGTCGTCGCTTAATTCACACCGCAACGCCTTGAGTGCGCATTGCCCGATGTCGATTCCCCACACGCCGTTTCTCAGCGCCATCGCAGATACCTCAATTTAAAACAACGCGTACCAAGCCCCCACCGAGATCGACTCGATGTATGGGTTTTCGCGTCGTCACTTCAGCCTCGCACAACTAATTTCCGACTGCGGGAATGCCGCATTCCATGAAGACGAGTTTACGGACTTACGCCGTCGGCAGACCACATACCCTCGCTACAACCGTCTTTTTCAGTCTAGTGAATCGCGGCGCCGATTGTCAACGAAATCCAAACCGGCGGCTGCCCTCCGGCCAACCGACTTCGCAGTCACACTTGCCGAGTTGGAACGTCGGTTGGCTACCTCGACGTAAGCCCCAACTCAAACTATTGTGATTACCGAGCGCCACGGTCTCAAGACTCACCTTGGCCGCCCGACGGAAATCCGCCACGCGGTGGCCGATTTCTGATCCAACAGAGCCGACAGGACTGGAACCCGCACCGACAGGCTGGGGAGCAGATCCGGGTAGCTCGGTGGCGGAACGGGCAGGAAATTGGCGGAACTGCTGCGAATTCAGGGCAGGCACCGCCGGCAATTTAGGACGACAAGCCTCATGCAGTACCAGGATCTGGTAATTCTCCTCCCTTGTCACAGCCTGGAGGATTTTCCCACCTATCACGACGGCGAGGACGCCGACAGTCTCTTGATCGGGTGGACGGCGATGTGGCATCCGCAGTTGATTGCCTCCGCCGGCAAGCTCCCGAGTTGGGCCAGGAGCGACACGCCGCCATCGGATACGACGAATCACCTGCTGATCGTGCCGACCGTGAGTGTCGCGCAATTGCCGACGGGGTTTGTCCAGCGATCACAGGAATCGGGTGCGGTTGTCCTGCGACGCTACGCATCCCGTGACCAACTCGTCGAAGCCGCCCTGCGGCCGATCGCAGGCGACCATCGGCCCGTGCCCACCGAGCTCGCGGCAGACTTCCTGGCTCTGGGCTACTGCTACTTACAGGTCCAGTTGCTTACTCGGCAGATGCGTTATTCGAGCAGCCTGGACGAAGTTCACTTTCGTGACCGACTTGTCGAGGCAGCTCAAGCGGCGGTAGCAGGCGCCCCGGAAGCGGCCGAGCGTTTGGAATCGTGTTTTCAACTGCTGGCGCAGGAGCGGGACCGTTACTATCCCGTCACCGCATACTTGCTCGACTGGACCCTGGTGGCCCCGACGACGCTGGACACGAGGCTGTCGAGCGAGATTGAACAACCTGCAGCGAACAACTTCCAGCTGAGCACCGCGACGCTCGATGCGATCTGCCGATCGGCGCCGCAACTGCTCACCGCACTTCGCGATCGGTATCGCGACGGGCAGTGCGGGGTGTCACTGAGCGAGGCCGACGAATTGCGATTGCCACTGCTTTGCCTGGAGTCCATGCTCGATCAACTGCGCCGCAGTCGCGAGCATGCGACGGAGTGTTTGGGCACCGCACCGCAAATCTACGGCCGTCGCCGCTTCGGCCTCAGTGCGCAACTGCCGCAGGTGCTGCACAAATTAGGTTTCCGTGCCGCGTTGCACGCGAGCCTCGACCAAGGCCGCTATCCGCAAGGTTCACAGTTCAAAACCCGATGGGAAGGACTCGACGGCACAGCCATCGATATGATCGGCCGCGTGCCGCTCGACGCCAGTCAGCCCGGAACGTTCTTGCGACTCGCATCGCGATTAGGTGAATCGATGGACACCGATCACGTCGCAACGCTCTGGCTGGCGCATTGGCCCGACCACGCCAGTCCGTGGTACGCAGATCTGCGACGCATTGCCCGCTACACGCATGCACTGGGCAAGTTCACGACCCTCGAGAAGTATTTCTCGGAGACCGATCTGCCCGGGCAGGTCGATCGCTTCGAAGCGTCTCAGTATCGTTCGCCTTACCTGCAACAGGCGATCATTCGGAAGCAGTCCGATCCGATCTCAAGTTGCGTGCGCTATTGGCGGCGACGCGTCGCGATGGACCAAGCCCGCGCAGCCCAATCGCTGGCTTCGGCCGTGACCTCCCGACCGCTCGACAACACCATTATCGCTCAGCAATTGGCCGTTTTGCAGCGAATCGATGCTGCCACGGAGATTGACGATGAGCAACTCGACGAAGAAACCACTCAGCAACTCCAACG
>JBJOLO010000371.1:0-2991 GCA_046045565.1 Planctomycetota bacterium
TTCGAGCGGAAGAATTAGCGGAATCAGCGTTCAAGGAGAGGCGGACATTGCTGCCGGATGAAACTTCAGTTGATTGCGAATCCAGCCGCTCTTCGGCTGACTTAGATCGTTCACGGTTCGCAGAGTCTCGTAGCAGTTGTTTCGAAACGGACGAATTGGGTGCGGTCGATTCCGAATCGTCCTTCGCCAAGTTCGAAGGCGGATCTGCCGGAGACGATCCGAGTGGCCGATTGGCCAACGCATCGTTCGTATCGCCGTCGCGACGGTCATTCGCGAAATGATCTGATGACTGCCGATCGCGATCGCCATCCGCTACGTCGCTACGATCTGAACGTTCCCCGGCGGGTTCCGAGGAACGGTCTTCCTCCTGCGCAAGCGTCTCCGGATCCATCGACAGATGCGGTAAGAGCCAGCGCGAACCGACACAGCCCTCGCAACATGTTGCGAAGAACAACACGGTCCCCAGGAGCAATTTCGGTAGCTTCATGGCCGGAGAATACTAGAAAATCCCCCTTCGATCCGCAAGCCGAAAAGATGCTGTCACTCGCGGTTCCGGACCGGGCGCGAAAATCAGGAACAGTCGTTACGGATCGGGGATCGGTTCCGACTTGGAGCCACCCGCTGCGGCTTCCGTCGCCATTTTCTTCAGCATCGACGCCAGCAATTGGTGCTGGCTATAGGGTAGCGACACAATCAGAGCGTTTCCGACCGGATCGGGCATGATTTCGCCCGGTCCGCCATTTTCGCGAAGCAAAGCTCCATCAATCGCCATCTTGGCCATGTCGAGCCATGATTCCAGAGGCCGATCCGCTGTCAGCAAAGGGCCTACTGGGTAAACCGCAAGATGCAACGTACCGAGCTGACGACTTGGGCTTGTTATCTCGATGACATCGCGATCGACCACCTGATAAACCAGCCCCATCGGTTCCACCATCGCCGTCAGGGTTTCACCAAGCGGTTTTGCCTCGACGCTGAATTTCATCACCGCGTCGGGATTCCATCCGCCTTCAGAAACTGCGGGCCAATCGACAATCAGCGTAGTCTGGGTTAACGCGCCGATTTTTCGCAGCATGTGGGTCCATTTTGCGGGACGAACGAAATGCACCGCCACCGGCTTATCCAACGTGGGATTATCGATCCAGAGCGTCGATTGAGACGCGAGCTGCTCCGCTTTGTACTTAACCGTCTTTTGACCGCGTACCGATCGCAGCTGATCGCAGAACAAGACTACCTCCGCGGTGCGAGCAGGCAGATTGGCAATCACGAGATTCCTGGCATCCACGGTAATGGCCCCTTCCCCGCCGGCCATGTCCCACGATTCCGGTGCCACGAAGGTTTTGATCATTTGCACCAACGCTTCGATCTCTTCCGGCCGGTCTCCCGACAAATCGCCGATGGCGTGTCGAGTCGTGGTTACCTCGGACATCATCGAACCTGGATACCCGACGATCAGGCAGTTACCGTTGGACCCGATGCCTAATTGGAGCGGCGCGAGAATCTTGTCCAGCACCGCCTCAAACGTCACGCCCGTCGCCTCGATCGTGATCGGTATTGTCAATGGAACCTGCTGCACCCTCATCGCTCGGAAATCGACACGGATCGGAATCGTGCTGAACTCGGACAATTCATTCAGGATCTCGATCAGCGGAACTGCATCGTATTTCACGCTGCCAACGGGATCCTTGAGCCGTTGTTCGAGATCGATCGCTCGCATCGGTGGACGCGGTAGCGCCGGCACCGTTTCGTCACGATCAGTTTCAGGCTGCGCGGCCCGCTTGACCGGCGCTTCCTTGCCAGTCGCGTCACCATCTGCCGGCATCGCCGCGTTGTCGAAGCTGAGCAACTCGCGGAAACGGCCGAACGGACTGCGCCCTGCAAGCCCTTCGTCGGGCTTGTTCGCATCGCGCTGCGGTGCGGTTCCGTCACTTGGCGGATCGCCGCCGTCGCTTGGTGTTGTCGGATCCGTTTTTTTCTCAGCCGGATTCGTTGGCGTAGCATCCTCAGTCGGAACCGGTGATTTTGGTGTCGCTTGTGTGGAATCTGCAGCTTCGCCAGCACCGTTTTTTGGTGTGGAACTTGAACTCGTTTCGGACGGATTCGAACCCGGCGACGTCAACTCCGAGGATGGAGACGCGTCCGGTTTCGATGCCTCTTGATTGATTCCACTTGCGTCGGCAACCGCATCACCCGTGGATGGTCGAGCAGCTCGGCCATCGATTTCCGGTATCGTCCCCGAGTTTGACTCCGTGACAACCGATGCATTGTCGGGAGTCTTCTCATTCGATCGACTCGCCCAACCGGATCGCGTGCCCAAATATCCGACAGCGAGAACCGATGCCACCATCGCCGCCAGCGTCGCAACGCCGATCAACGCGATGCGGCGAAACATTTGGACCTGGGGCGATACGAATTCATTTCGCGAGACTCCATCGCCCCTCCCGGACAAGGTTCGGGCAGATCGAGAAGCGTCGTCGTGCGTGCTGGATGTGGCGGCAATCTCAACGAAGTGAGGGGTTCCAAACAACGCTTCGGAGTTCGCTGCAGCAGCCGCGTTGTCGACGTTTTGACCTGCCACCTGCCCGGTGTTGTTCCCGCCCAGACTCTCGCCACCGAGTTCATCCAACGTCGCCGATGCCGTCTCCTCGCCCGAATCATGCCTGGGCCGTGTCGCGACAACCGGCGTCCTAGGCGTCGACTTTTCGACCGGATCCTTGGGCAGCCCCCCGCCCGGGACTTGCACCAGCACCATACTGCCACACTTCGGACAGGCAAAAATCTGACCTATCGCCGATGCGTCACGGACGCGCAGCTTCGCCTTACACGTTGCACACTCGATTGAAAACGATGTCAAAGGATGATCCCGTATTCAACTTGTACCAGAACCCGCAAACCGGCGACGCATATGTTTCTTCTCCTCCATCCGCACTTCCGGAAGTCAGCCTCTTCGCCCCTCATCCGCCCCTCATCCGCCCGTCATTGACCACAACCAAA
>JBJOLO010000390.1:0-10735 GCA_046045565.1 Planctomycetota bacterium
GGAACGAGATGCGGGCGGGGAGGTTCGACTTGATCAAGCCGGTGATCACGTCGACCGTCGGCTTCTGTGTGGCCAGGATCAGGTGGATACCGACCGCACGGCTTTTCTGCGCCAATCGAATAATGTGCTGCTCGACCTCTTTGCCGGTCGCTTGCATCATCATGTCGGCGATCTCGTCGGCAACAATCACGATGAACGGCAGGTTCTGCGGGATTCGCTTGCGATCTTCTTCCGTCTCCGGCTGCAAACGCTGATACAGCTCGGCTTCGCCCAACTGGTTATAGCTGCAGATGTGCCGCACGCCTGCTCGAGCCAGCAACGCGTAGCGCTCCTCCATTTTCTCGACAGCCCAAGCGAGGATCGCCTCGGCCTTCTTCATGTCAGTTACGACGGGGTGCATCAAGTGCGGCAATCGACCGTAACCGCTTAATTCCACCATCTTCGGGTCGATCATCAGCATCCGAACTTCGTCGGGGCGCCGGGTCATCAAGATCGACGAAATGATGGCGTTCAAGCACACGCTTTTTCCGGTGCCGGTTCGCCCCGCAATCAGCAAGTGGGGCAGCGACGCCAAGTCGACCGTCAACGCATTCCCCGAAACATCTTTGCCGAGGAACAGCGGTATCCGCATCTTCTTGACCTTGCCGTTCGACTCTTCAATCACTTCCCGCATGCGTACCACCTGCCGCTCGTCGTTCGGAACTTCGATACCCACCGTATTCTTGCCAGGGATGGGCGCGACGATCCGAACGCTCGGTACGCGCAGCGCGATCGCCAGATCATCGGCCAAACCGGTGATCTTGGACAGTCGCAATCCGGCTTCGAGCTCCACTTCGTATTGCGCAATCACGGGACCGGTTTCAATCTCCACGACGCGCACGCTGAATCCGAAATCGAGGAAGGTCTTTTCCAGGATCTTTGCCTTCTTACGCACCTCCTTTTCCTGTTCTTCGTAGTGCAGGCTTTCACCGGCAACGAGCAGGTCCAACGACGGCAACTCGTATTCGGAAGCCGATTCACCCTGGCTGGCTTGATCGAGTTCGGCGAGCACTTTCTCTCGATCGAGCCCTTCGCTGTTCCGCCGCACGCGAAAATGCGGCGCGGAGGGAGCGACCTTGGCTACGGCAGCCTTATCGGCGCCATTCCGGCCGGCGGCCGACTTGGACCCGGCTTCCAGTTCCTCGTCCTCAGACTCTTCATCTGCATCCAGATCGTCGTCATCGAGATCTTCGTCGTCCGACTCTTCCTCTTCCTCGTCATCCAGGTACTCATCTTCATCCTCCATTTCGTCATCGAGTTCATCCTCTAACTCCTCGTCTAACTCCTCTTCCAATTCGTCTTCAGGACGCACGACGCGCAGTTTGTCTCCAGCCGCCTCGTCCGCGTTCTCTTTCGCCGCCGCTTTGCCCGCAGCCACCAAACGTTTCTGGCCGCGGATCTTCACCGCCAACTCGCGCTGTTCCTCGTCGTCCTCGTATGCCTCGTCGTCTTGAGCCGTAAGTGCCGCGAACATGCGCGTGCGGCGGATCACCGACAGGGCAGTGCGACCGCAGGCGATGCCGGCAGCAACGACCCAGTAATCACTGCACAGCAGCATCCCGGCGGCGGTAAGACTGATTGCCAGTATGAGCCCGCCTAGGAATGCAAAATGTGTCTCCAGAAAGACGCGTCCCATCGCGCCCAGATACCCACCGGCACCGACCACCGGAGCCGGTCCCAGCGATGGAATCAAAATCGCAAGCAGGGTGGTGATACCAAGCAGCGTGCCCAACCAGCCGAAGACCCGTACCGCGGGACCGTCAATCGCTTGCCGTCGCAACAATTGCGCGCACAAGACGCCCAGGGAAACCACCAGGTAATAGGCACCGAGTCCCAGCCCGCTGACCGATGCGTACGCCGCGATCGCCCCCCAGCGTCCGCACGCATTGGCGATCTTGTCTGGTACGGGATATTCCACAACGTCGGGTGACAACAGAGACTGCAACAGCGAACCGCGCACGGCTTCGCGCACCGGATCCGCCGGATGGTAACTAAGGACCGACAACCCGAGAAACAGGGTGAACGCGGTGAGCGCAAGCGCAAACAGATCGGAACGGAGATTGCGATGCTCGAACATTGATGCGCCTGGATCGATACAAGGCATTGGCCAGCTGAAGCGGGGCCAACATTCCGCGGGCGCATCCATGCCCGAGACAGTTCCGTGTTGTCTGGAATACTTTCCTCGGCACGCGACCGGGCAAAGCGACAATCAAGTATCGCCCCGACTTACCGCTTACCCCGCCGCTAAGACGCATCCATTCGTCAGTGGCGGAAAATCCGAGCCTGCACAATCGGAGCATTTCGCACGACCGTTTCCGCCACCGGATAATCGACCTCGGAGTTGGGAACCAATGGTGATAGAATGGGTTGTAACTTCGAACAGGATCCATGCCGATGCCCAGATGGCTCGTTACCGGCGGCGCCGGATTTATCGGATACCACGTCTCGCGGAAACTCTGCGAACTCGGTCGAACCGTGCTCGCTGTCGATAACCTCACCGATTACTACTCGGTGCAATTGAAACGCGACCGACTCGCGCAGCTCGCAAATGTGCCCGGCTTTGAATTCCGGGAATTGGATCTCGCCGATCGCGCGAGCGTCGCGAACCTGTTTGCCGCAGAGCCGTTTGCGGGGATCATCCATCTGGCTGCTCAAGCCGGCGTGCGGTACTCGCTCCAAAATCCGCACGCCTACGTAGATAGCAACCTGACGGCCTTTGTGAATGTGCTCGAAGGAGCCCGACACGCTCGATCGCCGCACCTCGTCTACGCATCCTCAAGTTCCGTGTACGGATCCAATCGCGTTACACCGTATTCCGTCCGGCAGGCCGTCGATCATCCGATCAGCCTGTACGCCGCGACAAAAAAGGCAAACGAACTGATGGCGCACACCTACAGCCATCTGTTCGGATTGCCGACCACCGGATTGCGGTTCTTCACCGTCTACGGACCGTGGGGCCGGCCTGACATGGCCCTTTATCTGTTCACCGAAAAGATTCTGGCGGGCAAGCCGATCGACGTGTTCAACTACGGCCGAATGCGTCGCGATTTCACCTACATCGACGACATCGTCGAGGGCGTAATCCGCGTTGCGGACCGCATCCCGTCACCCAACCCGCACTGGGACGATGCCGCCGACCCGGGCAGCAGTTCCGCGCCGTACAAAGTCTATAACATCGGCAACCATCAACCGGTGGAGCTGCTGCGCGTGATTGAGGTCCTCGAGCAAAAACTGGGGCGAACAGCGATTCGAAACGAGCAGCCGCTGCAGCCAGGCGATGTGTTAGAAACCTGCGCCGACGTTGACGATCTGGTGCGCGATGTTGGATTCCGGCCTAACACCTCTATCGAAACCGGCATCGCCCGCTTCGTCGATTGGTATCGGACCTACCATTCGATTGCTTAGAACTGCAGCCCCTTCCGGGCCCATTCGCCGCCTGACTTCGTCTGCAGGCTGCACCTCGAGCGGCTCGTCGCGGCAATGGCACTCACCATCTCCGCCGCAACCGGGAAACAAAAACAAAAGGGGGCTCGAGCCCAATCAAGCTCGAGTCCCCTGATGTTGACTTCCAGTTCTCGACCGATGCTCCGCTTAAGGAGCGTCGACGTTGCCGACCATATGGAAGTGGTTGTGGTCGATGTACACGACTTCCACCGCTTCTTCGTCGTTCAACGTGTGCGGCACAGGCCAGCCCACTCGCGTGACTTCGGTGAAGTAGATCGTGCACTTGTAGTGAGCATGGTGCAGTTGAGCCGGTCCGATCAGCGGCACGAAACGCGGCGGATCGATGTAGTCGGCGATCTTTTCCTTCACAATGCGAACGTTGTTTCGTTGGACTTCGTGGAAGAACGTCAAGCCGCCTTCGATCGGTCGAGCCCGATCGAGGGCCATCATTACTTCGTCGTCGCTTGGCGGATCCAAAGCAACGTGGGGGCCACCCGGAGTCAACGGACCGAGAATCGGTACGCGATCATACCGTTCCTTGATCCAGAACTCGTCTTCTTTCTTGTCCTGGTAGTACGGGCTGACCGGAATCGGAATCCCGACGAATCCGAGGTCCGGTCCCAGCGTGATTCCCACGCAGCCGGTGCAACTAACAGCGATTACGCAACACAGCGCTCGGAGCGCAAGCGAAACGGTCTTGTACGACATGGGCTCATCCTTGAAAGGCTCGATCGTAACTAGACCTCATTATCGTGTTAAACTAGGCCAGACTTGCGAGTTTTTCCGATCTCGGGGAAATTTCCGAAAAAAACGGTCCTAGGGGCGGTCCGCAAAGGACGATCGCGACCAGGTAATGGTCGCATGGTCCTCGCGATACTCCACGCTTTCATAATCTTTCCAGCACGCTAGCAGCCGAGTTGCCGCATGGAGATGCTCTATAATCTTTGCGGTTTCCTCTACCGAATCGTCGGGCATCGCTTGGCGGATCGCGTAAAGAAGCCACGGCTCGATCGCCTGAATCAGGTCGCCGGGACGGACATGCG
Organism: Planctomycetota bacterium; assembly: GCA_046045565.1. Classification (GTDB taxonomy): domain Bacteria; phylum Planctomycetota; class Planctomycetia; order Pirellulales; family Pirellulaceae; genus VGZA01. The sequence continues at coordinate 4,527 of JBJOLO010000390.1, forward strand.
TGATCCGCGTCAACGGCTTCGGCGGCAAGGCTGCGTGCCATTTTTCGGTCGCATCCACCTTATTCGCTGCGTTCGCGTCGCGAGGTGCTTCGGCAGCCATCGGTACATCACCGGCCAGAATTCGAGCCGTGTGCTGGGGAGAATAAGACAGCACCGCAAGCTTGGCGTCGTGCCCCCGATTCGGTGCAATCTGAGGACGGATCGCCCATGCGGCAGGCAGGCGGTAGAAAGAAATGGCCCCGCCCGGCACCTCACGCTGTTCGGCCACGGGCAACTTGATCGACGGCATCTGCTGCGGATCCAAGTCATGCAATTTCGCTAGCATCTCTTGGGCCAATTCAGCGTAAGCGTCACACGCGGCGAGAAAGTCGGCGGCGTTCTTCAATCCCAACACACATGCCAGCGATGGAAGTGGCAACGGTTGATCGGCGGTAGGCATCCAATCGGCCCACCGGGTGCTGGTTTGTCGACCATCCAGTATCCAGGCAACTTGACCATCCAGCGAAGGCAGCAACCGATCTCGAGTGATGCTCGTCGCTCGCTCCCATATCGGTCCAAACTCTTCGCGAGCCCGCCGCAAGGACTCGGAATCCTCCGGTGCGACCTCGAACAGAAACCTTTGAAAGAGGTCGACGGCCCGTGTCCCCCAATGCAAGGCGACGGTGAATTGCTCGCCAGCAATCGGCCATCGCCCGGCGTGGTAGGCGAGAGGATTCCCGCCGTCGTGTCGAGTGAGGTTCAGCGGTTCCCCCACCTGACGGTCGTCGCCCCAGCGGTAGGCAAATCGCTCGATCCCCGCGGGCAACAGCAGCTCGTACGACATCGTGGCTCCCGGATCCTGACTTCCGAAAAGCCGTGCGAACGCTTCGGCGAATTCGGGCAATTCCGCCGACAGTTCGGCCACGAACTTCTCGGAGAGTTCGCTGAGCACGAGTTCGCTCTGCAGAGATTGAACGAACGACATGAGCTGCCGTCGCCAACTCTTCGCCTCCCGTTTCGCTTGGCGAGCCGATTGATAGCTGACGGCAGACAGTCGGCCGTCGGCAAGCGACCGAAGCGGCGCAAATTCCTCGCGAGTCGCCAGGGATTCGCCGTTGCCAAACTGACGGATCGGGTCTTGCGAATCCCCGACCGCAACCAGCAGGTACTCATCGGCTAAGCCGATTCCGACCGTCAACTTCATCGTACTGACGTGATCGATAATCCCCTTCAAGGCATCGCTGTCGGGAAACACGGCCAACACCTGCTGAACGTCCTCGCCTAGCAACTGCCTGCCTTCGAGCGTCAAAACCCAGCGTTCCCGGCCGGCGATCGACTCTTTGCGAAAACGTCCATCCCATCCGGGGATCGGTTCGAGTATCTCCGCGAGTTGCGCCAGACGATTCCATTGACGCAAGACCGCCTCGCGATCAGCAACGCGGAACCCGACAACCAGATGCGGCACCTTGAGTTGACGTACGAATGGCGCAACATCCTCCAGCATCTTTTTGACGATGTCGGCCCCGCCATCAAAGGGTTCTTCAGGAAAAAAGAGGCCATCTGCGGGATCGTCGCCGTTCGACCTGATCAGAGCCAACTGCATCTCCTCGACGATGCGGTCGATTTCCTCCAGCGTATCGAGAAACCGCCCCATCGACTCGTCGCCATAAACGAATACTTCGTCCGCCAGCAAGTCGACGAGCGTCGTTCGCAACTCGCGATTTTCCGGAAGATTCCATTGCTCGGCGGCGACGCGAAACCATTCCGAGTTTTCCGTCGCTTCCTTCAGCGTCACCTGCGCTTGCAGCTTCCCGTACTGCACCAACGGCAGCTGCATCACGCGATTCCAGGCTTCGCTCGTCGCCACCGCATTCCACTTTTCGCGGTTTCGCAGCCACGCGTAATAGAATTCGGCGTCAACCGGAACCGATCGCAGCGAACTGCTCTGAAGCATGGCCGGTTCGGCAGCGACGAGTCCCAAGACCGGGGCAAGCGAGGCCCCGATCAGCACCAGGGTAGCCATCGCCAAACGACAACCATGCATGAGAACCTCGATCTGTTTCCTGCGCACAATTTCTTGCGCGACGTTACTAGCACAACGTTACTTGCGCAACGTTTCCTGAATGGTTCATCCCCGACGACATCGGTCATCGGGTATCCGGTTATAGGGTATCCCATACGGGAATCGCAATCGGCTCGTTAACGAGGCGAGTCGCGCGAGCCGTCCCTTTCGCGGGCAGAGCTGCCTGAGTTCAGTAGGCGATTTGCGCTCGCAAAAAAAACGTATCGTCGGGGCGAAAGATATCCTGCCCGAAGGCGGATAGCCGACGATCGAACACGTATCCGCATTCGAAAGAACCCGATAAACGCCCCCGCGTCCACCACTCGGCGCCTGCGCTGAGTCGAAAATCGCTGTAGGAAAGCAGCTCATTTGATTCATCGGGCAGCAGCACCGACCAACTGCCGCCGCCATAGCCGCCCGTCACAAACAGTTGCCAATCCCAGGCTCCATCACGCGCCATGCGAAGGATGGCACGCGGCTTGGGAAACAGAAATTCCAACCGGACTTTGCCCGGATCGTACACCACGCCGCCAACCGGCAGGACACTCGACTTCAACTGCCGCACATAGGCGACACCGCCCGCGAGCGTCCAGTGGTTCCCGATCTGATAATCAGCGTACAGCCAACCGCTCCACTGCAACGTCTTGCTGTCAATGCGATGAAAATCACCGTACAGCCCCGGCGTAACCCCGCCTCGCAATTCAAAGTGATCACGTTGAAGCAACCGTGTGGAAAAATCGAGATAGAGATCGAAAAGCTGCGGCGGCAGGTCGATTGCCGCCGGCCCCACCCAGGAATGCGATGTGAACCCGGGCGTCACCATCACGGGCGACATGCGATCGCCCAAAGGGATCACCCACGAGCGATGAAGATCGACGTCCGTCATGCCCATGCCGTTCGCAGAACCGGCCGACAACCATGTCGCTTTGACCTGCCAGGGTTCGGGAAGCGGCTGAACCGACCCGTCTGCTAGCGGAACTTCCACTGCCTCGTAGCCGACGGGAAGATTCGTGTACCCGCCCGGATCGTGAACACCCGGATCGTGAACACCCGGATCGTAAACACCGGGATCAAATCCACCTGGATGCAAGCGATCTCCAGGTCCCTGTTCCCCGACGATCTCGTCTTCGCCGTTCCAGGCAGACAGGCTACTATCCGCCCCGCTTGGGGCCTGCGCCGCCGAAGCGATCATCAAAGCGCAGAGGGTCGGAATGACAACCATGGAATGGATTCGCCTGGAAGAGATGACAAGCAGCGATCCCAAGCAACGAAAAAGAGCAGCAGCATGTCCGTCCGCATCGATCCCCGGATCGCCGCGGGAGGATAACGACTCGATCATCGAGCGTCAACGGAATGCATGGCCGGACTCGTCGCGTTCAAGAACGCGCCAGCACCCGCCGCTCTGCTAGCAGAATCTTTTTACGAATGAACGATTTGATCCGTCGGCTGAATTTGCCGATTAACGAAAGTATTCCGTTGTCCCTTCCATCGGCGCCCAAGCAGGCAAGGTGTTTCATGCGCAAAAGCTGGTTTCGAACTTGGTTCGCTTTGTCAATTCTTCTTGGCGGCTCACAGGTCGTGCGAGCAGAGGGAAAAGGACATAGTCTCGGCGAAGCGTTTCGAGGCCCAGGGAGCGTAGGGCGCGCGGCGTCGCGATTCGAGAACGCAGGCCGCGGCGCGTTGGGAAATCCGGACTCCGGACGCCCGGCAAACCCGGCTGCCCAACTTCCAGCCAACCCACCTCCAGCCAACCCACCTCCAGCCAAGTCGTCGCGATCGCTCGATGGCCTTCCGCGTTCGAACGATTCTGTCTCGCGTTCGCAGGATAGTATCGGCCGAGCTCAGGAACCAAACTTGCGTACAATCCCGCGCGGTCGCACTGCAGATCCGACTCCGCGGCCCGGCGAACTGCCGACTCGTTTCAGCACCCAACCGCCTCGCGAGAACCCGTCGCTGGAAAGCGACTCCCGCGATGGCATGACGCGCGGTGACGTGCGACGTGACGGTACCTATCCGGGCAGTGCGATCCCGGCCGCTACCCCCGGTGAGATGCCGCCTCGTGAGATGCCGCCCCGTGAGATGCCGCCCCGTGAGACGGCTCGTCGCGAACTGCCGCCGCAAGCCACGTTGAATCAACCGCTGTCGACGGGCCCCGAGTATGAACTGGAGCAGGGCGGAGATCGATCGCACGAACCGGCCCTGGAGGCGCCTCGCACCGATCCGTCGTCACCGATTCTCGATCAGCTTCAGGATCGCGCCGACCATTTGCGACAGGTCGGGGCGGCGAACGGCAATGAACACCTGGAAGAAGTTGCCGAGCAGATGGAGGCGCGTGGACAGGAACAATACCAACGCCGCCTGGATCGATTTCAGAATCTGCCCGCAGGTCCCTTCCCGGCGGCTTCCAACGCAGCAAAGGGAGATCGACCGGTCCCCGGACTGCCGGGACTGCGTCGTAATACGAACGTCCGACCGGGCGAAGGCGAAGTATTGGAAACTCCGGACGTGGAAGGAGCGGTCGCGGCGGAAACGGAACGCTTCTCTCAGGCTGTCGAGCAGCGGCGCGAGAACCTGCAACGCAACTTCGATCAGCGACTCGATCAGGCTCGACGCCTTCGCGAAAATGCCGTCCGATCCGGCCAGGAGAAACTCGGCGAATTGTCGGGCAAAGTTCAAGATCGCGCTGCGTCGCAATACCAGCGACAAGAGCGTCGTATCGAACGATTCGAACAACGTTTAGGTGCGGCCGCCGATCAGGCTGATCGCTCCATCTCGAACACCTTGCAGACTCCCACGCCCGCATCGGAGCCGACGGGGAACTCCCCCGGCCCGATCCCCACTCCGATCGCCGACAACGATGACGATCAGGGTCCGCGACCGACCGGTAGTTTCCGTGGTGCTCGATCGGGGGAACAAGTTCCAACGCCGAGCGAACCGGGCAGTGCTGCGACCGTCCCGTCGAACATCCCGCCTGCCAATCCGGGGGCGAACAACGCTTCGCCTGATCCCAATTCGCGTTTCTTCCGCGATCGAGTCGATCAATTCCAGCGATTTCGTCGCGGCGCCGAGGGCGATGCGCGGGGGCAACTGGGGCAGCGCACGCAGGCAGTGGAAAATGAGGCACGCGAGCAGCTAGAATCAGCCAATGAAGCAGCTGAGGGGATCGAGTCGCGGTTACGCAACGTGCCGATCGGCCCCTCCGCACCGGCAGCTAGTGAGTCGCGGGCTCGGTTAGCCGTTCCTCGATCCGCCGCGCGGGCCACGCCGCCTGCGGCTCCACCTGAGTCCACACCGTCCTCGATTCCGCCAAGGACGCCGCCGGCATCGACGTTGTCGCGTCCCGCGGCATCCGCACCCGCGACTCCAGCAGAATCAGTGCCCTCGAGTCCGGCGAAATCCAAGCTGCGTAGCTGGATTCCATTCAATCCCTCGAAAACACCCTAGGCCGTGCAAACGGGTAACGCTTGCGTTTTCTCAACCGAACGATTGCCCGACCACTGCCCGTCATCATGGCGGCGACCATCCTGGGATTGCTCGTCGCCACGGTGCTGCTTCCAACCGCACCGCTGCGACCGGCTTGGAACAGTCTCATCGTCTCCGCCACCACCGCCATCGCCAGCCTGGCGATCGGTGTGCCGCTCGCGGTGCTGATCTTTCGCACCGACCTGCCTGGGCGGCGCTGGCTGCCCGCGGTGTTCGGCATGATGCTGCTCGTTCCCCTTTACCTGCAAGCGGCAGGTTGGGACGCCGCATTCGGTCGACAGGGCTGGTACGCCTACCAATGGTCGTCACTAGATTCCCCCTGGTTCTCCGGCCGTCTCGCCGTTGTCTTGATTCATGCAGCGGCGTCGATTCCCTGGACCATCCTGCTCGTCGGGCTCGGCCTGCAACGGGTGGAACCCGAGCTCGAAGAACTGGCTCTACTCGAAGGCAGACCGATCCAAGTGCTGTGGCATGTGACGCTACGTCGAGCGGCGACGGCGATCGCAGTAGCGGCGATCTGGAGCATGGTGACGACCGCCAGCGAGATGACGGTCGCGGACATGTATCAAGTGCGAACCTACGCGGAGGAGATGTACGTCGGCTTTGCACTTGGCGACAGCCTCAGCGCGGTGATGATCCGATTGATTCCCGGCCTGTTGATCACGAGCGCAGGCGTCACCGCCAT
>JBJOLO010000411.1:0-5741 GCA_046045565.1 Planctomycetota bacterium
TGATTGAACCACAGAAGCAGGGACTGGTAATCAACTCCCCAACCAGTCCAGGGGACTGGGGTGGAAGTACTGATCTGGGTGGCACTGCCAGCTATGACCTGCAGGTCATGGCTGACAGTGTTGATTGGACCACAGCAGCACGAACTGCTGATCAATTCCCCAACCATTCCAGTGGGCTGGGGTGGAACTGCTGACCAAGGCCATCGAAGGAGTTGGCTCTGTTTGTCTTTTGAGAATCAGAGTTGAATACGTTTGGTGTCACCTGACCTTCAAATAAAGTTCCACCCTAGCCCCGATTCAGGTTGGGGCACTTCCCAGCAGTTCCTGCTTCTGTGGTGTGATCTGACACTGTCAGTTGAGCTTGGCATCCTGAGGCTTGAGGCCTCAGAAAGCCAAGCTCACCTGGCAGTGCCACCCAAGTCAGAGTTGCCTGTTCCGGGTGCCACTGCCAGCCATGACCTGACAGGTCATGGCTGACAGTGTTGATTGGACCACAGCAGCACGAACTGCTGAACAATTCCCCAACCATTCCAGTGGGCTGGGGTGGAACTGCTGAACAAGGTCATCGAAGGAGTACGTTCTTCTGCCTGACTGAAATGAGAGAAGAGTCGGATCAATGTCACCGCGTCTTACCCCGATGCAGATTGAAAACAATCACGCGCTTCACCGACCAATCCATTCGTAGCAGCGCGCTCAGTAACTGCGATCGTCCGCTAGGAGCGGCAATCGCCAGAGGAACACCTCAACGCGGCGGTCCATTCCCCCTTGCGCCCGCGGGCGATCCTGCCAGCACCAAAATAAGTCGCTCTCCGTTCCCAGTAACTGCAGGCCCTCGAGCACCGCCAGCTTGAGCATTCGGAATGGGCCGCCCGACGTGCTCATAAACTCCGGTTTTTCTCCGTCCGGAGGACCATGGTTGGGGCCCCAGAATGTGCTGACGTTCGCACGGGGTGCGACAAAAATCTCTTCTCCCATCAGCATCCATCCGGTCGGCTCGCAAACCCGCAACCGCTCACCATCACCGAGCGCATACCAGCGACTCTTGTCCACCTGAATCAAATCTCCAGGCTCGGGTACCTGATGCACATCGCGAAAGGTTCGTATCACGTCATCTCGGGTTCGCTTCAAGTTACGTCCTCCTTAATTCAAAACGTAAGAAATGCGGAGGATCGGACATGCAGGTCCAATAAAATGTTGACAAAGGGGCCCTTGCTTACGCAGGCAGATGAACCGAGAAGACATCTGAGGTTTGTTCAAGAGCCTTACTGACTATTTTTTAACACGAAGGTCACGAAGAGCACGAAGGAAAGAGAGAATAGTTTTCGGAGTGTGTCTTTTGCTCCCACCCATAGGTAAATCCGCCCACCAACCGCCCATCAGCAACGGTTTGCACCCTTCTCCCTTGAAGGGAGAAGGGCTGGGGATGAGGGTGTCGTTTTCGCCAACATGGCTCGCTCAGGAAAGCCGCTGAAAGCTTGGCTACTTTGGGCAACCACGAAGAGCACGAAGGCAAAGAGAAGGAGCAGCGTCGGGAGGTAGCTAACAAGCGTGATCGATGATTGATCGACGGAACCGCTTCGGAACTGTCGAGCAGCCTGCGTTCGGAAACCGTTTTGCTTCCTGTGCTGCCGGTGGTTGATCGAAAGTAGCCGACTAATTGTTCGGTTCTTGAATCTTCCATATTCCGGCTTCATTGCGCGTCGTGGTCGCATCCCAGGCAGGCAGGCGGAATTCCACAATCACCCACTTGCCTGACTGTTTGGTGGCAGTGAATTCGACCTCGCCGGCATATACGCCTGGCGCGTCAAAGGCGATGCGGCCCGTGGCCTGATTGCCATCCGCGGTCGCTTCGATGGTCTTGATGTAGCTCGTTTGCAGCGGCGTGACAATCGAGCTACGACTCGGCTGCAATGCACGAGCGAAATCGGTCGGCTTCGGAATTGCGGCAACAGTCCGAAACTGCGACTTCTGTTCCGGAGTGACTTCTTCGGGGATGCGCAAGGTCAGGATTAAAATCCCGAGCGATTGATTGTCGACATCGCTGGCGCGTGGCACTTGCGTGCCCGAAGTCAATTTGGTCCAGTCGGCTTGTCTGATCGACGCGGCCTCAGGGGCCGCCGCACGAATCGCCCGCTGTAACTCGCTCTCATTCGAGTTCCCAGTGCAGGACGCTATCGTGCAGGTAAGCAGGATCGCAAAGGCCAACGATGACTTGAAGAAGACTTGGCTCATGACGAACCCCTTTCGATCTGTGGATAAACAGGGCTTACCGTGCCAAAGCAGATCGACGATCGATCTGATCGCCTCAAGCGTATGCGTGCTTCGTGCGTCGGAGCATATCGCCGTTCTCTGCGGTTCGTCAATCGGGATGTCGCAGCCATGCGATTGCAAATCAACACCAATCGCATCAAGAGCCCGAACACAGTGCGGTTCACCATTCATGAGGCATCCGCTTGGGATAGTGGCAGTTTGAGTCCATTCAGTATCCCTTCGATTCCGGTGGAATTCTCCAGCGGGCAGTAAATCACGCAATTTTCATCATCGCGAGGCATCAATACCACGGCATGGATGTTGTCGAGCAATTTGCCTGTCAGCATGCGTGAACCCTGGCGTAGGTGAAAGTCGAGCAGGCTTGGTCGCGCGAACCAGGCCCAAAAACATCGGTGACTTGTTGTCAAATCGTCAATCGCCATGGGGGAGACAATGACCATGCCCGCATCGCGATCCGCCAACTCCCGCAAAAGCGGCATCGTACGGCTCGAGGTTTCCAGGGCGAGCAAGTGCAACGAATCCGTCTCTCGTATCTCCGGCGGTGCGTCTTTAAACAGATCCTTCTCGGGGGTGATGCCGCCCGGCAGATCGTGTTTCGCCCACTTAAAGTTCGCGACGGCAAACGCTTGTCTGCCTGCTGCGAGTGCCTCGAGAATCATCGCGAGGTGTTCGCGTGAGTGGAGAACGGTGATGCGGGCAACGTGAGTCGATTCGACGGAAAGCTCCAGTTTTGGAGCTGCTTCCGCGGCGACTGAGCTCGGAACCGGCGACTCCTCGGAGGTCAAACCCCCGCGCGACCTGTCGATCGTTACGCGGAAACGACTTCGCCCTGCTTCGATCAGATCCTGGTCGTGCAGTTCGCATTCCAGGACGTGCACGCCATTCACAAGCACCTTGCGCCCAGGGCTCGTCAGGCCCAGCAGGCGGCACTTCCCGTTCGTGAGTTCGACCAGGAAATGGCGATCATCGAGTTGAGGATCGTCATCGATGCAAAGCTCGGTCAAAGGGGATTTTCCCACCGTGATTGACTGCCCGTCACGAAGCCAGCACTTCGATTCGTTACCATTTTCGCTGAGTCGCAGCAGCACCACATTCATCGCAATTCGCTCTCCATCGACGCGCAAAACCTGGATTCGCTTCCCGTTGCGTAATCTGACAGATTTGAATCGGCATGTCGATGCTGCCCGTGCGTGCTGATCGATCTGCGTCGAGTCCCAAGAAGACCCTTTTCATCGCGAGGAGCGGTAACTACCTTCAAGTCGCCTACCGGTACTTCCCTGTGGTTCGAGGGTGCTTTCCAGTCAGGATGGCACCCATGTTTTGCTGCGATTTCCGTTTGTTTTTGTCTTTTTTTCGCGACGGAAGATTTTTTTGGCAACCTTTTAGGGGTTTCCACGAGAACGTTACAGGACGAAAGACTTTTGTGCTGATGTCGAAGGGAAGGCCACAGATGTCAGTCGTCGAGCGAATGCACTGCTCCCGCTGCGGACTGTAACCGGCGGGCAAGATAGACGGGGCGGAATGGGAGTGGGGGTGTGGTGGAGCACGTCTGGCAGTGAAATTCGCGTGGAGCTCGACAAAATCATTTCGGGCATGCACACGAAGGAACCGACACTCCGTAATTTGGTCGTCGCCTGGCGACTTGCCATGCCCGTCAACCTGCAACGATTCGGAACACCATCATGACGCTGACACAACAAAACCGTTTTCTGGGCATCGCGACGCCGCTGGGCGAGGATACGCTGTTGCTGACGGGATTCCAGGGGCGCGAAGAGATTTCGCGGCTGTTCCAATTCCAGCTCGAGATGCTTTCCGAGAAAAATGACATCCGCGCCAAGGACATTGTCGGCAAGAACGTCACGTTTCAAGTGAAGCTGGCGGACGGTTCGGCGCGATTCTTCAACGGCTTCGTCAGCCGATTCGTTGCCGGGGACGAGGACGACTTGGGGCGACGCAACTATCGGGCTGAGGTGGTGCCGTGGCTGTGGTTTCTTACCCAAACTTCCGATTGCCGCATCTTTCAAAACAAGACCGTCCCCGAAATCGTAACGCAGATTTTTCAGGATCTGGGCTTTAGCGACTTCGAGATGAAAGCTCAGGGGGCCCATAAGAAGTGGGAATACTGCGTGCAGTACCGCGAGACCGACTTGAACTTTGTCTCGCGACTGATGGAACAGGAAGGGATGTTTTATTTCTTCCGCCACGAAAACGGCAAGCACATCCTCGTCATCTCCGACAACAAGTCGGCGTACGTCGATTGCAAGGAAAAGAATGTCGCATTCCCGCGCGACACAACCGGTGTGGCGATCGAGGATCACATCACGGCCTGGGAGCATCGCTACGAATTCCGGCCCGGCAAGTGGGCGCAGACCGACTACAACTTCGAGACGCCTGCGACGAGTTTGATGACGAACACGCCGAGTGTCGTGAAGATGTCGGGCATGGACAAGTTCGAGATCTACGATTACCCGGGTGAATACGAACAGAAGTCCGACGGCGATGGAGAAACGAAGATCCGCATGGAGGAAGTGGAGGCGGCGCACGATGTGGTGCAGGCTGCCAGCCTCTGCAAAACGTTCACGCCGGGCGGCAAGTTCACCATTACCGAGCACAAATCCGATAGTGAGCAGGGCAAGACGTATGTTGTCACCGTGATCCAGCACCAGGCCCGCGAGCCGATGGCTTACGAAACGGGAGCGCCAGTCGAATGGGACTATCGCAACCTGTTCAGTTGCATTCCGGATTCGGTGAGTTTCCGTCCAGTGCGCAGCACCCCCAAGCCGTTCGTGCAGGGTGTGCAAACCGCCGTGGTGGTAGGACCGAAGGGCGAGGAGATCTACACCGACAAGTACGGTCGGGTGAAGGTGCAGTTCCACTGGGACCGCGAGGGGAAACGCGACGAGAACAGTTCCTGCTGGATGCGCGTCTCGCAAATTCACGCCGGCAAAGGCTGGGGCGGCATCGACCTGCCGCGGATCGGCGAAGAAGTGATCGTCGATTTCCTGGAAGGCGACCCCGATCGCCCGATCGTAACCGGCCGAGTTTACAACGCGGGTTGCATGCCCCCGTTCGAACTGCCGGCCGAGATGACTCGCAGCGGTATGAAGTCCGATACGCACAAAGGAGGTGGCTACAACGAAATCTCGATGGACGACACGGCAGGCAAGGAACAGATTCGAGTCCATGGGCAACATAACATGGATACGGTCATTGAGAACGACGAGACGCATAAGATTGGCAACAACCGCACGAAAGATATCGGCGTCGATGAGGTCATGTCGATCGGGAACAATCAGAAACTCAAAGTCGGCGTCAATAAGACCGTGGATGTCGGAACAGACCACACCGAAACCGTCGGCGCGAACCAGTCGATCAAAGTCGGCTCAAACCAAACCATGAAGGTGGGCGCCAACCAGGCCACCACGGTTGCCGCCAATCAATCCAACACGGTCGGGTCCGCGAAAACGGAA
>JBJOLO010000557.1:0-4244 GCA_046045565.1 Planctomycetota bacterium
CAACGCTTAACCCCATGTCTCCGACGCGTATTGCTCCTCGCCCACTCACCATGCGATTCTGCCCTCGCACTTGTAATCAAGGGAGAGGGCGGCCGCAGGCCGGGTGAGGGGCAGGGGTAAGAGCTACTTGCTTGTCTGGCTTTTCATGCTTTCCAACACCTTCATCAACGGACAGGTCTCTCGAATCGACTCTCCCCGACGATACCGTTCTAGCAACTCCTTCGACCGCTGGGCCAACGCTCGCCGGACTTCCCGCCGCTTTCCTTTCACCCTGGGGATCACCATGCCGTCATAGCCGGTCGTCCGGTGACGCATCCAGGCGATGACCGCAGCCTCGGCTCGTTGTTCGACCGGGATGCGCTTCGTTCTCGCGACCGTGCCGCTCCCGACCGGAGTGGCGTGATCCGTCACGGCCGTGGCGAGCCGGTCAGCGAGTTCGGCGTGATTGTCATGAAAGGCCAGAAACGTCGTCACTGCACCGTGGAAGTCCTCGACGTACTCGGCCTGGGCCTTCTCTCTTCTCCGCGCGTCGGCTTCTCTCTTCTTGGCGAAGCCCTCGGTGGATCGCTCGACTTCGAGGTCAGTACGAATGCGTTCGACCGTCGCCGCATCCGTCCAAATGCCCCGGGAGAAAACCTTCCGGCCCTTCTTCTCGGCGACAGTGTAATGATCGCCCGCCGCTTTGATACGTCGAGTCAGGGCAGGATCGCCAGGAGGAACCAGAATCCAACCAATAGGCACGGCCAGCACTTGTCCATCGGGGGTTCTGACCGTGTTCGGAGTGGGGCCTGGGAGGAAGGTGGTGGCGGTCATCAGATCACTTCGTTACCAGTTCCGGGTAATTCTTTTCGAGCCAATCGGCTGCTGATTCAGCATCGCGACTACCGAATGCGTTGCAAGCAGGACTGCAACCGTATCATACTTTGAGCATTCCTCCGCCACCTTAGCCAGCCCTGCAAACCTGGCTTCGGTCGTCAACCTGCGACGCTCAGTGGTGTTATTTCACGGCTGCTTCGGCGGCGGCTTTGAGGTCGGCGTCGGTTTCGGCGAGCGCCGTCTTCACCACGAAGTCGCCCGGTTCTCCGCCCAGTTGCTTGGCGGCTCGTACGACGGCCGCACGAGTCGTCTTGCTCGCGTTTTGGTACGCCGCGGCAATCACCGGCCACGCGTCGTCCTTCCGCTTCGCCATCGCCTTGACCGCTGCCTCGACCGCTGCCGCCGCTTGTTTCTCCGGTCCCTTCTTGGCCATCGCGTACAGCAACAACAAGCCCGGCTCTCCCTCCATTCGCGATCCGACCGCGACCAAGTGATCGTAGAACGCGTCGTTCCTCTGCGTTTCGGCGATCGCGCTGAGAAACAGAATCCGCTGACTCGGCGGGAGTTCCGCGTTCAGCAACGTCTGCAGCAATTCTCCGTTCGCGTCCTTCGTCATGAAGGCGAAGAACACGACGATGTCCGGCGAATTGCGTTTGGCCAGTTCCTGAGCCAAGAACACGCGGTCCTTGCCGCCGAGCCCTTCGTAGGCCATCGCGATCGCCGGGTAACCGTCTTCGCCGAGCGAGACGGCGGCCGTCAACGCTCGACGCCGCACCGATTCATGCGGCGAGTCCTTGGCCACGCGGCCGCAAGCCAGCACGGCTTCGTCGCGCGACGCCAGCTTTTCGATGTCCTTCAGCGCTTCGAGTTGTTTTGGCTCTTCGCCGCTCTGGAACAGTTCGACGCGTTTTTTCAAATCGGCGCTCAGCTTCGTCGGGTCCTCGACCAACGCCTGAACCAGCTTGGTTTTGGCGCCGATCGACTCCTTCAACTCTTCACCGCGCTGCTTTAGCCCTTCGACCTCGCTCTTTACGTCCGAAAGCTTGCGATCCAGTTGCTCCATGCGCTCCTTCACCGCTTGTAGCGACGCCGGCACGTCGGCGGCGCGAGCCACGAGTTGAAAACGGACGATCGGCGCGAGGGCCAGCGCCACGACGAGACTCGCGAACAGAAACTTCTTCATGTTCGATTCCTTGCTTGAACCAGCGGACAACATACGACCCATACAAACGAGCAGCGGATGGGCGTGGGCGCCAACCGTCGAGTTGCTCGAATCGCTCGACGGATCGTTTCTGCCCAGCACCTGTCGTCCTCCTTTGTGCGCCCTATCCTACCAGTCGCACTCGATCGCAAGTCGAGCAAACCGATCAGCGCATGAGCCAGGCGAACACTTCGGTCCGCTTGCAGCCGCTTATTTTGCCGACCGACCTTTGCGAGGCGGTGCGGATCCAGGTGATGGCCCCGCCATGTCATACGCGCGACGAAGCCAGCCAATCAATTCCTTGTCCACCTCGGCCGTACGACTGATGCGGACGCGGTGGGTCATCATCGCGTTGAAACTCCCTGCCCCCTCCAGTCGCTCACCAGGCTCGACTCCCGGCAACACGAGGCCCACATCGACGCGCGTTCCCGTCGAAGGCTGAACGATCGCGAATTGTTTTTCACGACGAAGGCTGACATAGGCCTTCTTCGGTGAGACCTCGACGGTATCGCCCCATTTCTTTGTGGCAGCAAGCAAGGCATCGTAGATCGGCCGCAGCGCCGCCTTTGCACCGGCGTACTGGGCATCAACAAGGCCCTGGCCATCGGTCGCCGTATGGCTATCCGTACTCATAGCCTGCAATGCAATCATGTTCGCGTAGCCATGCGTGAGTCCGTGTTTTGTCTTGAGCAACGTCACCATTTCCTTGTGCTTGGCCAACTTGCTCGCGCGGATGATTTTCAGCCACGCTTCGAGCGGCTTGCCGGTTTTCTCTTTCAGACCGGCGATCATCGCCAGCTTGATTTCTTGCGGACTTTTTGCCATTTGAAACTCGCTTTCCCCGAAAAGGGTGAAGGCAACCATCGTTGAACCGACAAAACGGCTGAAAAAAATGATACCACCCTCGCAGCGTTCGACAATCGCGTTGAATAATCCCGCTTGGTCCTCGATAATCTTGAACCGCACCGATTCGAAAACAGAGTCTTGCGTTGGTAGAACTCGAAGTGCCGTCCGCGTCATCCTATCCAATAGCGTCACATTGCCGAGCAACGAACTGATTGCCGGCCAAGAAATTGGGGGCCTCCTTGAAACTCGTCCTCGCGATGAACCGCTTTCTCGTCTTGATCTTCGCCACCATCCCAACCGCCGTTTTTGCTCAGTACGCGGACTGGCGGCATCAAGGGACACTTGTGCTGTTGACTACACCGGATGGCGCAGACCTGCCCGAGTCCGCCCGCGTCGAAGCGTTTCCGATTCTGGTGCGACTCGACAAGGAAACATTCGATTTCCGTCAATGCAGCCAAGACGGTTCGGACATTCGCTTCTCCATCGATGGCCAGCCGTTGGCTTATCAAATCGAGCAATGGAATGCGGTAGAAGGCAAGGCCAGCGTTTGGGTTCGCATTCCTGTGATTCGAGGCAATTCTCGCCAAGTGCTGACGATGCACTGGGGCCGGAATGATGCCCAAAGCGAATCCGATGGCAAGAAAGTATTTAACGCCTCGAACGGGTACTCGGTTGTCATGCATCTAGGCGACCAGAATCAGGACGACGTCAGCGATGAGGTCGGCAACCTCGCACCCCGCAATCAAGGGACGACCCTCTGTGAAGGAGCGATCGGACTCGGGCGGCGATTCAACACCGGCCAGGGCATCGCGTGTGGCGAGAAAATCGAAACGTTGCCAACGGGCGTAAGACCGCACACGACCGAGGCCTGGTTCCGCGCCGAGCGAGTCAACAGCACGGTCGTCGGTTGGGGCAATGAACAAGGGCAGGGCAAGGCTGTCATGCAAATCCGCAGCCCGCCCCATATCAACCTCGATTGCTATTTCTCGAACGGCAACGTAGCCAGCAGCAAGAACCGGCTGCCGATGTCCGAGTGGGTTCATGTTGTCTATGCGTATCAGTCGGGTGACACGCGGTTGTATGTGAACGGGCAACTCGATGGCAGTTCCGATACCAAAGGCAGTCCGCTCGATATCCGCAACCCGGCCCGAATGTGGCTGGGTGGTTGGTACAACAACTTCAGCTTTGTCGGTGAAATGGACGAAGTACGAATCTCGAATGTCGCACGATCGGCTGATTGGGTGAAGCTTAGTTTCGAGAATCAGAAGCGGAACCAGACGCTGGTTGGCACGCTGGTCCAATCAGGCACCACGTTATCAGTCTCGCCCGACTCGGTCTCGATCAACGAGGGCGGAAGTGCAACGTTCACGGCGGAGGCGGG
>JBJOLO010000784.1:0-2577 GCA_046045565.1 Planctomycetota bacterium
GCGCCGGAGATTATGGGCGCTGGCATGCTTTACCGGTGCGCCTGTCCTGGCATTGCCTTCGTCAACGATTACGCCAGCCTTCTTGCTGATCCTTGCCCACTCGCTCAGCATGTGGCTTCGCACGGTTGCCGTCGATCCGAACGGGGTGCAGTACGTAGCGGCTTTGCGACCGTGGCTGACGCTGGAGCAGTTCTTCTACCATCACTTCCCGGACTCTCCGCCGGCGTGGATGCCGGTGGCGGTCTTCCCCGAAGGTCGTCCTTCGGAACGAGTAGCCGACCTGACGATGTTGATCCAGCAACTGGATGAACGGTACGGCCGACGCTCGATCGTGCTGGTTGCGCGTACCGGTTCAGGCAAGACGGTGGCGGCTCGGAAAGCGTTTTGCGATTGTCTTGGATGCCGCCCCCGCTGGGTAGCTTTCGATTGTTCAGTTGCGATTGGGGCGACTTGGCGTTTGGGGCTCCCGCTGCGATTGGGTTTTGGTGCATCTTGGTATCTCGCCGACGTAGGAAAGCCTTGCTTCGTGGCGAAAACGGGATGTGGACAAGACGTTTTTTCCCATGAGATCCTCGAGGTGTGCGACCTCAACACGGTTCACTGCCCGGCCACCCATGTTTTTGCATACGGCGGGAATGATTCGTCATCGCATCTCTTGTCGACGAATGTTGGTAAGATGAGAGGAGCTTTTTTCGTTTGCAGGAGCGGATTGTATGACGACATCACATATCGCCGTTCTCGGTGCGGGCATTTCCGGCGCGATCGCGGCTCGCACGCTTCGCGATCGCGGCTTCGCCGTAACCGTGTTTGACAAGAGTCGCGGGCTCGGAGGCCGGATGGCCACTCGACGCGGTGATCCGGGTATCAGCTTCGACCACGGTGCTCAGTATTTCACCGCGAGGGATCCTCATTTTCAGCGCTGCGTGCAAGCGTGGATCGAGCAGGGGATCGTCGCAGAATGGACTGGCGCGATCGCAGAAATCGACGCCGGCGAAGCCGCCCCACCGCAAGTGCGCGCGAAACTCGACCAACCTCAACGCTTTGTCGCTATCCCCGGCATGACGGCGATCGCACGGCACCTGGCAGCCGACCTTCCGTTGCAACTCGATACGCGCATCGCTCGCGCTTCCCTCGACGGCGGATCATGGAAATTACTCGACGAAGCCGGTCGGCAGCACGGACCGTTTGATCAACTGGTTGTCTCCTTCCCTGCACCGCAGTCCGCGACGCTCTTGGCCGATCATCCGTTTGCGCCGGAAATTCAAGCGGTCGCGATGACGCCGTGCTGGACGGTGATGGCGGCGTTCACCCAACCGATCTCCGCCGCATGGGATGGCGCCTTCGTCCACCATTCATCCTTGGGCTGGGTCGCGCGCAACAGTTCCAAACCGGGCCGCAACGCATCGGCCGAATGCTGGGTCTTCCAGGCAACCGCAGCATGGTCGACCGCTCATCTCGAGACACCGCGAGCCGAAATCCCCGCACTGCTGCTCGCGGAGTTCCAACGACTGGTCGGCTCCGAACTCCCGCCGACAACGTATCTCGAAGCCCATCGCTGGATGTACAGCGCCACCGCAACGCAGTCCGAAAAAAACACCATTTCGGAGCAGCGAGTGCTCTTCGACCCGGCTCGGAAGCTGGCTGTCTGCGGCGATTGGATTTGCGGCGGACGCGTGGAAGGTGCCTTCCTGTCAGGCTTGGCTGCTGCCGATGCAGCTTCAGCCTGATTCGGGTGCCACTGCCAGCCAGGACCTGCAAAAAGCAGGTGCTGGCTGACAGTGTCGATTGCACCACAAAAGCACAAACTGCTGATCAACGATCCAACGATTGACCGGGCTGGGGTGGAAGTGCTGAAGAAGGAAAACGAAGCACCTCAGCCTTCCCTCTAACCAGGATCAAATAAAGCATGGTGGATGTCACCTGACATCGAATCCGGTTCCAACCTTACCCCGATTCAAATTGGGGCCGCATCAGCAGTTCCTGCTTGGTTGGTCTAATCAGACACAATCAGCTCCCCCCCAAACATGGGCAAATCCGGCCAAAGCAAACCATTGCGATCCAGGTTTCAGCAACTATCATCAAAGAGCTTGGAGCGGCTCGTCTCATCGCTCTAAGCAACCATGCCACGCTGTCTTACGAACCGTTCACCCCGACGCGGCAGGTCGTCGCGGACTGGAGCATTCGCCAGCACGTCCTTTGCAACACGCAGGCCATACCCATGCGATTTCAAGATTTCGGATTCCGCACCAAGCTGTTTACGCTCATCGGTATTTGCGCTCTCGGATACCTCGCCTTTGCCGTCACCGCTTCAATCATGGTGTCCGAGGTGCAGATCCGCAGCCCGCTTTATCAAAAAATCAAAAGCATGCAGGATTTGCGGGCCGACATCCTGCCGCCGCCGCTGAGTCTCATGGAGCCGAGGCTACTGCTGTCCCAAATGTCGGCAGCTGCCAAGAACGAACAGGTCAATCCCTTGCGCAAGCGTTATGCCGAGTGTCGCAGGGAGTTCGATGCGCGACGAAACTATTGGAAGCAGGCAAGCAACCTGAGTTCTGATCTTCCACAGCAGATGTACCT
>JBJOLO010000660.1:0-5458 GCA_046045565.1 Planctomycetota bacterium
CGCGCAACCTTTCCCGGCGTTCGCCATCCAAATTGCCGTGGATTATCGCCGGCGCTCTGGCGGCCGTGCTGCTGGTCGTAGCCGGGGTTATCGCGTTTGCGATTTCGTGGTCAGGGGCAACGCCCGGAAGAGGCGTTACTCCCGCGATCATCATCGAGTGGCCCGAGAACGAGCGTCTCAGCGGCGGCATCATCTACTTGAACGGGGAGAAAGTTTCGTTGCCGAAGAGCGGCGAGATTCGCTTGCCGCTCACGGCAGGCAAACATCGCCTGGAACTTCAGCGCCGTGGATTTCAACAGGTTGAATGGTCGTTTCAAGCACAGCGCGGCCAGACGCTGAACTTTCGCCCCAAGTGGGAAGCCTTGAGTTTCCATGTTCCTTCGTCACCCGGCGGTTCATCCCTCGGTCCGTCGCGTTCCACCGACGAAGCAACAGCCACACCGTTGGGATTCCCCGGTTGGTTGCAGCTTTTTGATGTGGCCAAACGAAACGCCGCCGAGAAGAAACTCGATATCCTGATTGTTTTCTGCGGATCCGATTGGCACGCGCAATCGATCAAAATGGCCAACGAGATTTTCTCGAACGAGCGATTTCTGACGTACGCTCGACAGCGGTTTGCACTACTGGTGATCGACAGCCCCCGAACGAGCGCCGGTTACAACCTCCTGGCGGACTCGGGACAAAACCGTTTTCTTTTCCGTCAATTCGATGTGCTTCGCAGCGATCGCCTGCCCCACGTCGTGCTGACGGATGCGAACGGCAACCCGTATGCGCGCGACGGCTATTTCGACCAGGGCATCGACAACTACATCAAGCGAATCAACTCGTTGCAATCCACTCGTGCCGAACGGGATCGATTGCTGATCGCGGCCAAAGCCGCCACGGACCAGACGGCACGATTGACTGCCTCTCAGCAGGCACTCGAGTGGTTGCGAGAACGGGATTTGACGCGTTTTTATGCCACTGAACTAAAGGATTGGCTGAGAAACGCTCGCAGGATCGACCCGCAAAACGAACTGGGGAAGCTTGAGATTTTCTTCGGTGAGGAATGGATCTCTCGCGTAGCGAGCACTCTACAGGATGCATCAGCGCTGAAACCGATCGTGGAGGAACTGACGGAATGGGGGCAGCAACATCGATTCAAGGATGCCGATCGCGCAGTGCGATTGCATCTGCTGGCCGCCGTCCTGAGCGTCGAGGTCTTACAGAATTCCGAAGCAGCCCTTGCGCAAGTCGCGTTCGCCAAGAGTTACGAGCCAAATGATCCGCGTCTGCGTGAGCGAACGCAACAATTGGCTCGTCGTTTAGGAAATCTCGATCAATTGGCATCCGGTACTGGATTTATCGTTTCCTCAGACGGCCTGATCCTGACGAACCATCATGTGGTTTCGGGGCCGGGCAACGTCATTGTGCGGCTTGCCTCCAGTGACGAACGGATTCCCGCCACCGTCGAAGCCTACGACGAAGCGTCCGATATCGCACTGCTCAGGGTCGCCCCCTCGGTATTGGCATCGATTCAACCGCTGAAGATTTCCGATGCAAAGGTCGGACGCGGCACCAACGTCGCGGCATTCGGATTTCCCCTGGGCGATGTCATCGGAAGCGGACTAAAACTTACAGCTGGACTCGTGACCGGCTTTGACGAAGCAAACCGATTGATACTCGATGCGCGGGTGAATCCCGGCAACAGCGGCGGCCCATTGTGCAATCAGCAAGGGCACGTGATTGGAATGGTGACGGCCAAGAGCCAAGTTGGCGAAGGCATCGACAGTTACGGGGTTGCCATCCCCGCGAAATCACTGATCGAGTTCTCGCAGAAACACGGCACCGCCTTGCCGCTCACCGCCACCAGCGATCTCGACTCGCCGCCCCTTGATTGGCCTCAGGTCGATGAACTGGTGCAGCACGCCGTTGTCATGGTGCAAAAGGTGCGAGACTAGCGTCGGTCGATCCCGCGGTTGCAACACGTTCTGGCGAGGACCAACACCGCAACTGTCCTTGGCCTAGTTGGGACGCCGAGCCAGTCCGTCGGCTGGATCAAGCCGATAGTAGGTCAATTGATTTTGTTCGTCGGCCAATAGCCACGGCCGTCCACTGGATGCCGAAACACCGCTGAGAATCGCCTTCATATCTTGCAGTACTGGCCCGCTGCCGCCGTAGTAGGAATGGCCCAGCAGACTTTGATCCACTCGAGACACATCGATCGTATCCATTCCCGGCACAATGATCAGATTCTCCCCCGATTCGCCGGCTCGTGAGAAACCGTGAATCAGTCGCGACGCCATGAGCGCATGATCGTTTGAGGAAGCATACAGCGTCACCCGTTCGGCGGCAGGGACGATGGCTGGTGCGATCTGGTTGCGAAATTCCTCCGCATCAATATCCGGAGCGGCGAGCACAATCTCCTGGAAGAACTTCGGGTGATGAGGGAACTCTTGTCTCAAACCGCGAATGGCTGCCGTCATGGCTCGATTACCCATGCTGTGGGCGATCAAGTGAATTCGTGATGCGTCGGACTGACGGACCACCTCCAGCAGGAATTCTTTCAGGTGCGGCACCGTCCACGCCACGGTATTCTCATCCACCGTATAGTCCGAGAACTCTCCCTGGGAAGGCCAACTAAAGAAAACCGGGGCTCCCTCGAATCCCAGATCATGGGCCATCTGAGCCGTGCGTCGTGCCGCATTGTCGAATGTCACGTTGTAGCCGTGTACGAAGACAAACATGTCTCGCTGCGAAGACTCTTGCACGCGTTCTTTCAGCGCGGCGAAGAAGAGCTTCGAGGGCTGCTCTTCGATCCGTTTGATTACGACGTGACGATCTTCGCGCTCGCGCAACTCCAGTCGGAAAACCGACGGGCGTTCGACCTCACCGAACTCATGCTGAGGCGGTAGTGAAATATCACAGTATCCATACTTCACCGCGCCGCGCTCGCTACCATATCCGCGGACCGCGAAGGAATTCGCTGCGGGAGAGACGATCCGGAACAGTCCCGCGACAAGCAGGACCATGGAACACAGACCGACCGTGCTACAGGCCCAGGTCAATCGTCGACTGCGGGCGTAGAAGACGATAACGCCGACCAGCGACGTCACAGACAGAACGCCGCCAAGTACCAAAGGGATTGCCGTCTTGTTCGCTACCGACGTAACTGGACGGCGGTTTGTGCCGTAAAACACGCGCACCACATTGGTATCGTTCTTTGCAGCCGACTTTGGCG
This sequence comes from Planctomycetota bacterium, assembly GCA_046045565.1. Taxonomy (GTDB): domain Bacteria; phylum Planctomycetota; class Planctomycetia; order Pirellulales; family Pirellulaceae; genus VGZA01. The sequence continues at coordinate 3,221 of JBJOLO010000660.1, forward strand.
GTGATACCAAGGTTCCAGTCGAGCGATCTTGCGACTCGTTGCCCGGTACCGTCACCGTGTCACTGGGCTCCTCCGCAGGGGTTGACGGGCCATCATCGGCAGAAAGCAACGGCTGAATCGCCGGCCATTCGGTCGCAGCATCGCTCGGATTTGGCTCGGATACCGATGGGCCTATTCCCTCGGAATTGATCTTGCTATCCGCATCGAACGCCAGTTCTTCTGCACCTTCCAGTTCAGGAGGCATCAGCATGGCGGCCGACGATGATTCGTCGAGCATCCCGTCGCTGTCGGGTCGTGATTCTTTCGCTGGCAGCGGCGGCGCGAAGCGACTTCGATTCGAAGTGGCATCATGATCTGTTGACGAAGGGAGGGCAGCAGCGATGGATGCGGGGGGCGACAGTTCGTTCGCTTTGCCGAAGGACTTTTCCTTCGGCTCGGCGCCGCGTTTCGTCACCGGCGACGAGGCACGCAAATCCATGCGTAACGGGTTTGTTCTTTCGGTGCTGGTCTCCGTCCACAGTTTGGCGGCGGCCCCTGATCCGGTCACCGAATGCCGGAGCGGATTTCCGCTGAAAGATGACTGCGAAGAACTTTGACTCGCTCGAGGTGCCGGGACGGTGCTGTCGTCTTCGATCGGAGCACGAGATGGATCGGTCGCCAATCCATTCGGAGGCCTGTTGCTTTCTGAAGATTCGACTGCGCTTTCACGGTATTGCGGCTCGGGTTGCTCGGCTAAAGACGCCGTACCCGATTCCTCCGGCTGCCCCAAGTCATCCTTTCCTGGAAAGATGCCAAAACCGTCCGGAATCAACGACATCATTTCCGGCGAAGGAGCGGTGGAGTCGGCGTCAGGGACCGGGACGGGATCCGCCGGAACTGACTCAGCGGTCCGTTTCGTGGTGTTAGCCGTTCGGGGCGGGGAATGATCTTCCGATCGTTGACCGCACCCGCATAGCAGCGTCGCAAGCAGCAGCAATAAGCGAATTCGATGTCTCATGCGACGGCCCGTACTCGGAACTCTTGGTGCGCAGTGCCACACTGCCCCTTTGTCCTTCATCGGGTCTGGAGAGGCGGGGATTTGGTCGTAGCGTCGAGAAGCGAGAAAATCGCTGTCGCTAGCGAGTCATCGAATGATGTCGAGAACCAAAAGGTTCTTTTGCAGTTTCGCCTGCCTGCCTAAATCGCCTCGCTCGCGAAACGGACGGCGAGTACGCAGCAAGATCAAGTCAAGAATTGAATTCGCTTACAACCTGAGACGCCGGACGGGAGAATATCACCACAAGCAGCCGGCGTCTCTAAAACTGCACCTCGCCGTCGGCTGCCATGGTGGATGGGCAAGAATTCAGTTCTTGCTGAATCCGATTTGCGCCGACAGTTCCAGGCCGATCGGATTTTTTGAGTATTTGCGGAAGCATTCGGAGCACAGGTCGAACGTACGGCGCTGAGTCACTGCTTCGCTTAGGTCGTGTGAGGTCTCGTCTTCCAACTGTCCGAGGATCTCTTGCAACTCAAGCAAGTGGTCCCGGTCAGCGTCGCCTTCGTCCGCACTTGGCGGGTCCATGGCAGCTTGAATTTCGATCTTCACGACGTACCGAAGGTCGATTTCAGAATCAATTGCGCGTTTGCATCGGTCGCAGGAGTAATGGATCATCAGCGGGTCTCCCGATCTGGCCTCAAGCGTGACGACGGTTCAAAGAAGGAGAATATGATTCCGTCGTTCTATCGTAATCCGGAGCACGTCGACCGGGCAAGTGACAATTCCTTTCTGCGTCGCGACACGATGAATAGACAGCCGACGAAAGATGTCGGAGTCGGATCGTGGGTGGGGGGGACGCGTCGATGGGCGACGGATCTAGAAGGCGAATGCCGATGCGGTTTGGTGAGGATCACCAACCAAGTTACAGGCATAAAAACAAAGCCCGGGAACAAAGTTCCCGGGCTTTGCGAGCATTCAGTTCACCTAACACGTTGTCCTCGCCGCACGTTCCCAAACAGACACAGTGTAAAGCAGGCTTAACACGGTGTGCCGGACGTGACGCTGGCAGCGACATGTTGCTGGCAGGACAGCGCGTGGTCCCTTGCCCCAGGCAAACGGGACGGATACTTATTCCTGAGCTAATGGCGGCTTCTTTTCCGTGATGCTCGGGCACTGAGGAGCCATTTCGGCATTCAGTTCCTTGAATGGCTTCCATTCTTCAGGCAGGTTGTCTTCGTGGAAAATCGCCTCGACGGGGCATT
>JBJOLO010000798.1:0-3850 GCA_046045565.1 Planctomycetota bacterium
CTGCGGTGACTTGGGGGCCTCGATAGCCATAGTGCCCGCCCGCTTTGACCTGGATGATATTCGAGGCCGGAGTCCATTCTCCCTCTTGAGGCGCTGCGGTAATGGTGTCGTCGGGACCGACCGACAGTCCCACGGGATTGCGCAGTCCGGTTGCGACCACTTCCAATTTGTCCGCACGAGGATCGATCTTCACGACCCCTTGCGTGGCATGCACGAAATAGAAATTGCCCTGCCGATCCGTTTCCAGACCGGCGACGTAGTCGTGGCCTCCCGCCGATGTGAACGCGCTGTTGAAGATGTTGTCATATTCATCGGCTTCGCCATCCCCATTTGTGTCGCGTAGTCGCGTGATCTGATCGCGGCCCAGCACATGCACTTCGCCATCGAGAATCTTGACACCGAGGGGTTGGAACAGGCCCGTGGCGAGTCGGGTCCAGGTCAGTCGCTCCAATGTTTCATCGACTCCTTGAACTCGCCACACATCGCCATGCACGGTTGCGATCGCGATGTCCCCGTTCGGAAAAAAATCGAGGCCGCCCGGAAAGAAAAGTGCGCGATAGGGATTCTCAAATGGCAAGGTCAGGGTATCGACGACATAGGGCTGATCGTCCCGCGCGCGCGATCCCTTCGTGACAATCGGTTTGGTCCATCGTCGGGGGCCGGCACGCTGCAAGTCGGTCCATGTTGTGGTGATCGTTTCCGTGGTTGCTCCACCGAACAATTCAGCGACGGGGATTTCCGCGTTCGGGGACCAACGGAGTGCGAAACGGGCGGGGGTGTCGCGGGCAGGCAGCGTAAGTTCCAACAGCTTCTTTTCGCCCTCCTGGCGAACGCGAAAGGATCCCGCGATTTCGCCGGCGAGTTGCCAACAAAAGGCCTCTGTGCCGCGGTTGACTTGCACGGTTGACGGTCGATCCGCAGGAATCTTGATCGTTGCATCGGAGCCGAATTCCGCGATGCGCATGGCCAAAGCCTGCTGGTGCGGTGTGATCTCGAATAGCCGCGTCAGGACGAGTTGATCCCGGGGAGTGTCGAGCCACGGCGATTCGGCGATTGTGGTGTCGTTGACTCGATACGAGAGCAGGGAGTGCTCTCCGTTCAGGTGCATGCCGAGATAGCGGAAAGTCGCGCCCGGCCATGCGGGCCCTTCGGGCTGGGACCATCGCAATTGCCCCGCAACTTTCGGCGCGACGATCAGCCCGAACCGAGCGGGATCAAAAGTCAAAAACTCGCCAGTCCAAACGGCGCGTAGTTTCCCGAACTCGGTGTCGTAGCAGAGGGCTCCTTGCGATGACTCCCCCAGGCGAATGGATAGTCCTTTGCGCACAGGGCCGTCGGGGAGCGGCATGACGGTCGATGCAAGAAAGCGTCCGACATCCGTGCGTTGCCAGCGCCCGTCGCGAGAATCGGTTTCGGTCCACGCAAATCCGACCGCTTCCACGCCCCAATGATCTTTGACGTACTTCCGTGCGGGACTGGGGTCTGCCTGCGCCTGTTTCGCATGGTTTTTCAGTGATGAATCGTCGGGACTTCTTTGTTGGGGATCGAGGATATCGAGGTGCCAAAGTCCGATCGTCTTGTCGTCGAAGGGATAGGGTTGATCGGGCACCTTGTCGATCGTGCGAATGCCTCGCGTGATTCGCACTTCGTCGATCAGGCCATCGCAACCGATTTCCGCACCCACGAGTTTTCCGATGGAGAGTCCGCCGTCGATCGTCGGCCGCTTGTTGAACTCAACGCGTTCGTCCGCGACCTGCTGTCCATCGACATACAATCGCACTCGATTCGGTTCCAACGTCATCGCGACGTGATGCCATTTGCCGTCGGCGATCTCTTTCTTGGAGTGAACATGATCGGGAGTCATGCCGGGCAGATAGGCCGTAAACATTCCGGTTCCGGCCATGCTGAATAGTTCCCAATGCGTAGCAGAGGTTTTCAGTTCATTTGCGATCAGGATGTTGTAATTCGCTTTTTGGCGGAGTTGCGCCCAGCACTCGACGGTGATTGGCGGAGTCCGGTATTCAGCACGGCCGGGTATATCGAGTCCCACCTGGCGGGCATCCAGGGCTTTATCGAAGCGACCGGCGACGAGAATGGCATCGGGCGAGAGGGGCTTCTTTGGAGGCGGTTGCGTAGCGGTCGTGGTCTTTGCTTCCGGCTCAGCGGGACGTGGACGCGGCACGACCGGGCGTCGAGCAACCCAGGCCGCGGCGCGGCGAATCAACTCCGAGGCCTCGAACGATTCGTAGGTCTTCTCGCTATGGCCGAGCAGCGTCTGGAAGATGCGCCCCTTGCCGTATTCATACGTCCATGCCAGCGGCTCGTCTCGCGAGGTGACCTTCGACCGGGCCTTGATCAACGGAGAAATCGGTTCCACACCGTCCTGCTTGAAGTACAACTCGTCGGTGACTTCAAAGTCCTTCAGCCCGCCCGTGATCGGATGTTCGATTTCCGCAATTTGTACCGTGAAGTTGCCGAAGGCGTCATGCCCGCTTTGGGCTTCACCTTGTCCTTGGTGGTTCCAGACTCGGCGCACGATCTTGCGGTACTCGGGCCAATCAGCCGACTGCGCTTCCGGCAGCGAAGGGTGAAAGGCACCGTTTGCGAAATGGATGAGAATTAGTCCGCCGCCACTTTGGAGGTAATCGACGAACGCCTTGCGAGACGGTTCGCTGAGCGGTTTTCCATCGTGCCAGTTGCAGTAGTTTTGCACGATCAATTGATACGACTTCAGGTCGCGCCGCCCGAGGTCTTCGATGTCGAAGGAGACATCGACGCGAAGTCGCGGATCGGCTTCGAGCAACTGCTTGATGGCGGGCGTTGTCTTTTCCCAGTTGTGCCACTTATGGGCTTCGTTCCCGGCGAAGATCAGCGCGCGAATGGGCGTGTCATCAAAGGTTGCCTTGGCGGTCGCTTGAACGCCCGTGAGCGCCGTGGTGATCTCTTCCTGGGTGTAGAAGCGAGCCAGCACACCTTCGGCCGGCGGATCGACCTGCGCGGCCCATGCGATGCCGTTCAAAATGAACTTGCGAAAGTCGTCGTGACGCCAGTTGTCGTAGAAGTGACCACAGGTGGTGCCGAAGCCGCGACCGCCATCGGGGCGGCGTTTGGCCCAGGCAACGACTTTGCCGTCGGGATCGCGACCGGGCAAGTTGGGGACCGAAAGCAGATGATCAAGCGTGTCGCGCTGCGGAGTGAATCGCAAATTGAAGTAAAACTCCTCCTTCATCGCAAACGGCTTCACGCCGCGCGAAATCGGGTGCTTGGGCTGCACGAGTTCGATCGGGGACTCCAGATGCTGGATGGCCGAGTACCATTTCTTCTGGCCGTCTTCTTCCCAGTCGAAGTATCCACCCGTCCAATCGAAGATGTCCTGAGCGTACTTGTCGGGGGTGAACGTCGAGAAATGGAACGTAACGATGCCGCAGCCGCGTGCCACGTGTTTGCGCACCGTCGCCACCCGCTGGTCGTTCTCCAGGTGCAACGCTTCTTCGTACAGATCGCCGTCACGGCCGTCGGAAATGATGACGATTGCCGAGGCGTCATCAAGGGTCTTTTCGTCGCGAGGCCAACCGTCGCGGTGGTACTCGACTCGCACCTGATCACGGATGTTCGAGTTATCGAGCATCACCTTGAGCAATTTGGCGGACCACGGGTAATCGTGGATGCCGTTGCCCTCGGGCCCGTGGCTTTTTTTGCCTGCGATGAGCACGATTTTGCGAGGCGCTGCTTTGCCGCCTTGCGGCTCCGCGGCCACCGTCATGCGACTAAGGAGCGCCAAGGTGCACAGCGCTAGTAAGAACAACCGCCACGACCGATGGGGGAACTCAATCAGGAACCGCGAAAGCAT
>JBJOLO010000731.1:0-4033 GCA_046045565.1 Planctomycetota bacterium
CGGTTGCCGGATCGAACTCTACGAGAAACGCATTTCGCCCGTAGGCTGCGGTGCCGATATAGATTTTGCCGTTCCGGCCTTCGCACAGCGAAAAATAGCCCGATTCCTCGGTCGTCGTCTCCGGGGGTATGTAAAACGCCTTGGCCTTCACCAGGGGGAATGGTGGCTGTTTCGGTTGATCGCCTGCGGAGGACGAACCGATGAAGAGAAGGGAGCCGATCGTGACGAGGCAGATGCTCTGCGACCAATGACGGAAAATCGTGCAAACTGTTCTCGGGTGCTGCGAGGAATGGCGGTTCCGGTTTGCAAGGTAGATCGACGTCATATGTTCTTCCTCTTGAGGTGTGCGGAAGGCGTGCATTTACGGGCGGACAACTCACGATGGCTGTTCTGTCAGTGTGAGAATTCGATGCGGTCGGCTTCTGGGCGAGCAGGTCGGTTGTGGTCATGACTGGCCTGGAGCCGTGCGTGATTCTATCGAATGAATTGACACCACGAAAGCAAAGGTCAATTATGGTCGGCGATGGGGCGGCTCCGCGGCCGGAAGTTGTCGCGACAAAGGATCGTGCGTAAGCGAAATGAAGAAAGCGAGCCCACCGGGGCGAAGCGGCATCATGCGAGTCGATGATGTCGGCCAACTGTCCGCATCAATCAGATGGTTGGAGAATGCTTTCGCGATTTGTCTTGCCGCGTTAGAATTTTCGCAGTAAGGATGCAAACATGAGCGAGCCTACAAACGACATTCGTTCCCAGGGCGTTGCCTCGACCGTTGGAGATCGCGGTTCGTTACGCAATGCGAAGACGTCGGCGGACAGCCCTGCGAATGTGATTGCGACAATCACGCGGTCCGCGTCGCCGGCTGCGGCTGTGTTGCCAAAAGCGAAGCTGCCGGTGCCGCCTTCAGATGACAAGCGATGGAAGATTGTCACGGGAACCATGCGACGGCATGGCTTTAGCCGTAAAGCGTTGATTGAAACACTGCATACAGTGCAGGATTGCTTCGGCTGTCTCGACAAGGCCTCCATGCGATTTGTGGCTCAGTCGCTTCGCGTCCCGCTCAGCACCGTCTACGGCGTCGCAACGTTCTACCACTTTTTCAAATTGAAGCCGCCTGGTAGGCACGACTGTTTGGTTTGCACGGGTACGGCTTGCTACATCAAGCATTCGACCGAATTGGTCGATGTGCTTTGGAATGAATTCAAGGTGCGTCCCGGCGAGACGACGGCGGATGGCGAGGTGTCGGTGCTGACTGCGCGTTGCATCGGTGCGTGCAGCATGGCCCCCGTGGCGGTATTTGACGGCGAGGTGCATGGAGATGTGACCGCGATGGAACTGCGAAATCAGATGCAGAAATGGAGTCGCCATGAATCTTGAACAACTGCATGCACTGGCTGAAGAGACGCGTGAGGCGCAAGGCAAAGTGCCGCATCGATTCAATGTTTGCATGGCGGCCAGTTGTCAGTCGCGTGGGGCGGAAGGTGTATGCAGCGCTCTGCGTTCGGAGTTGGATGGTGCCGGGCATGCGGACTGTGAAGTGCGGCCGGTCGGTTGCATGGGACTTTGTTCCGCAGGGCCGCTCGTCGAATGGGAGCAGTCGCAGCAATCCGTACCTGTCGATTCCTTTCAGACGATGTACCGAGGTGTTCAAGCGAAGGATGCGGCCGACCTCGTGGCCGGACTCGAGTCCGGGCCGGTGGAACGACTTCGGCAGCCCACCGATATTCCTTTTTTCACGCAGCAGCGTCGGGTTGTATTGGAGAACAGCGGGCGTCTCGATCCGGAGCGTCTGGAAGATTACGTCGCACGCGACGGATACCAAGCACTGCTCCATGTGTTGACCGAGATGGATCCGGGCAGCGTGATTGAAGAGGTGATCACGAGCGGACTTCGCGGTCGCGGCGGCGGCGGATTTCCGACGGGACTGAAGTGGAGCACGGTCGGAAAATCGCACAGCGTTGAGAAGTATGTGATCTGCAACGCCGACGAGGGCGATCCGGGCGCGTTCATGGATCGAGCGGTTCTGGAGAGCGATCCGCACCGGGTGATCGAAGGGATGATCATCGCCGGTTATGCGGTGGGGGCTTCGCATGGCTACATCTATGTTCGGGCGGAGTATCCACTGGCGATCAAGCGATTGCAGCAAGCGGTTCGCGATGCCACTCGCCGCGGATTGCTGGGCCCGAATCTTTGTGAAACGAAATTCAGTTTCAACATCGAATTGCGGCTCGGTGCGGGTGCCTTCGTGTGCGGCGAAGAGACGGCGCTGATTGCATCGATCGAAGGCGGACGCGGATTGCCGCACCCCAGACCACCGTATCCCGCCAATGTGGGACTCTTTGGAAAGCCGACACTCATCAACAACGTGGAAACATTCGCGAATATTGCGCCGATCATTCGCAACGGCGGACGCTGGTTTGCCGACATCGGCACCGCAAGCAGTCGCGGCACCAAGGTGTTCGCACTGGCTGGAAAAATCAAACATAGCGGACTGATCGAGGTGCCGATGGGGGTGTCGCTGCGCGAAATTATTTTTGATTTGGGCGGTGGCATTCCCGAGGGCAAAAAGTTTAAGGCGGTGCAGACAGGCGGGCCGTCGGGCGGGTGCATGCCTGAACAATGTCTCGACATGCCGGTGGATTACGAGTCCTTGGTGAAGGCCGGGTCGATCATGGGGTCGGGCGGCATGATTGTGATGGACGAGAGTTCGAGCATGGTAGACGTGGCGCGGTTCTTCATGGAGTTTTGCAAGGACGAGTCGTGTGGCAAGTGCGTGCCCTGCCGCGTGGGTACCTATCAAATGCTCGGGTTGCTGGAAAAACTCCTGAGAAAAGAAGCGACCAGGAAAGATCTCGATTTGCTCAAGCATCTGTGCGATGTGGTGCAAAACACCAGCATGTGCGGGTTGGGGCAGACGGCACCGAATCCGGTCTTCAGTACGCTTCGCTATTTCGGCTCGGAATATGACGAACTCTTGCAAGATGGAACTCCGGCCAAGCAGGTTGCCGGAATCAGTCAGGAGGCACGATCATGACGGTTGGTGCAAAAACTTCTGCACACGCCATTACGCTCACCATCGATGGGCAGCAGGTTGCGGCGCGTGAAGGGCAAACGATTTTAGAAGTGGCTAGGGAGCGTGGTATCTCGATTCCGACGCTTTGCCAGTTAGATGGTCTGTCGGCTTGGGGTGGTTGCCGGTTATGCCTGGTCGAAGTTGCCGGTCAACACAAGCTGCCCGCAGCGTGTGTGACGCAGTGCACCGAAGGCATGGTCGTTCAAACCGATACCGACCGGCTTCAAAGCTATCGGCGAACCATCACCGAAATGCTGTTTTCGGAACGCAATCACGTTTGTGCGGTCTGCGTCAGCAACGGTCATTGCGAACTGCAGTCGGTCGCGCAGACATTGGAAGTCGACCATGTGAATTTGCCTTACCGCTTTCCGCACCTCGCGGTTGACAGTTCCCATGAGCGTTTTCGACTCGACCACAACCGCTGCATCCTGTGCACGCGATGCGTACGTGTGTGTTCGGAAATTGAGGGCGCGTCGACAAAGGGCGTCGCGGGACGCGGGATCGATGCGATGATCATCACCGATATGGGCGATGCCTGGGGGGATAGTGAGACTTGCACGAGCTGCGGGAAATGCGTGCATGTTTGTCCCACTGGTGCGCTCTCGGAAAACGACGCGTCGCCCTCGTTGATGCAAAAGCAGCGGCAATTCCTGCCCTACCTGACCGCCATGCGGGAAGAGGATGGTAACGCATGACCGAAAAATCGATTCGATTGCGTCTCGCCACAGGCTGGCTCGATGGCTGCTCCGGTTGTCACATGTCGATGCTCGACATGGACGAGCGGATCCTCGAACTCGCGGAAAAGATTGAATGGGTTTACAGCCCGTTGGTGGATTGCAAGGAAGTGCCCAAAGACATCGATCTGGCGATCCTCGAGGGGGCGGTAAGTTCGTCCGACGATCTGGAGAAGCTCCGAAAAGTTCGTGCGAACAGCAAGTTCTTGATTGCGATCGGAGATTGCGC
>JBJOLO010000779.1:0-3102 GCA_046045565.1 Planctomycetota bacterium
CGGGCCCGATAAACAGCACGTCGACACCCGGCACTGCGGCGATGGCCTCGACGTCCTCAACCGCACGCGGATCCTCAATCTGCACTGCAATAAACGTCTGCTCATTCGCGAACCGCAAATAGTCCTGCATCGGCACCGTGCAGTACGGTGCGTCGGGATTTCCACCGTCATAGCCACGTGTTCCCATCGGCGCAAACTTGCTCCAGCGCACCACCTCCCTCGCTTCGTCGGCCGATTCGCAGCGCGGATACAGAATTCCTTGCGCTCCCGCCTCCAGGAATCGCCCCATGCGCATGAACTCGCCTTTCGCGGGGCGTGCCATGATGTCGGAACTGCCAACACGAGCCGCACGCATCAGCGTCGCGGCGGTCTCCGCGCTGTAGGTGTGATGCTCCAAGTCCATCCAGATCACGTCGTATCCGTAGAGACTCGTCAACTCATAAATCGATGGATCGGTAAGATGCAGGCAGGTCACCAAGACCGGCTCATTTCGAGAAAGCTTCGCCTTTGCTACACTCGGTCGCATGTTCGGCTCCTGAAAACCGGTAATAAGAATCCCCGCACACGACCCCGTCAAGCTGCCTTACACTCTGGAAAGCGATGGACGATGACAGCCCCTGATCTTGGCGTCTGGCCCGCTCTGCTCACACCGCTCGATGAACACGGACAACCCGACTTTACACAACTCGAGAAGTTGATTGCCTGCCATGTGTCGCAACAACTGGGCGGCCTGTACGTCCTGGGGTCCACCGGCCAAGGTGTGTTGTTATCGCTGGAGCAACGCAAGTCGGTGGCCGAATTCGTCATCAAAACGGTCGCCCGGCGTATGCCGGTGATGGTGCATGTGGGAGCGGTCGCCACCGACGACGCCGTGGAGTTAGCGCGGCACGCCGCGTCGAAAGGCGCCGATTCGATCTCCAGTGTCGCCACGATTTACTACCCGCTCGGTGCCGACTACACATTCGAGCATTATCGGCGGATTGGCGGAGCGAGCGACCTGCCGTTCTACGTGTACCATCTGAGCGCGGTCAATCGCTTCGGCGGCTCCCCGCGTGAATATGTTGATCGACTGCTGTCGCTGCCGAACATTCGCGGCATGAAATTCACCGACGGCGACCTGTATCAACTCGGCATGCTGCATCGCCTCGCCGGCGATCGCCTTCAGCTTTTCAGCGGCGCGGACGAACTGATGTGCCACGCCACGCTGTGCGGCGTGCAAGGAGCCATCGGCACGTTCTACAACCTCTGGGGCCCCGAATGCCAGTTCGTACGCCGTGTCTTCATGCAGGGAGATTTCGCACGCGGCCGTGATTTCATGCTGGTTTTCCAGCAGACAATCCACGAGGTGCTCAGCGGCGGTACCTGGAGCTTTTTGCAACTCGCCATGCAACTGCGATACGGAATTGAAATCGGCCGCCCCCGTCCCCCGCTGGGAACCATGGAGCGGCCGTGGAAAGCCGAAGATGTGCAGCGGCTGATGGCCAATGTGCAACAAGCCGCCGCGGTTCGGTCAAATGGATAAGCGAAACGACACTCCGACGGCCGACTAGGCCGCCCCGCGCAGAAAGCCCGAAAGCTTCTCGCTGCGCACCGGATGCTGAAGTTTCTTCACCGCCTTCGCCTCGATCTGACGCACGCGCTCACGTGTCACCTTGAAAATGCGCCCGACCTCTTCCAGCGTATACGTGTAACCGTCGCCAAGACCGTAGCGAAGACGAATGATCTCGCGCTCGCGATACGTCAACGTCTTCAGTAATTGCTCAATCTTGTCCCGCAGAATCACGTTGCTGGCGCTGCGAACCGGATTGTCACTGGTGTAATCCTCGATGAAGTCGCCGAAGCTGACATCCTCTCCGTCCCCGACAGGACGGTCCAGGCTCACCGGATGACGGCCAATATCCATCACACGCTTCACTTCCTCCACCGAGACCTCCGCCATCGTTGCGATCTCTTCAAGCGTCGGTTCGCGGCGCAACTGCTGCATCAATCGCTTGTGAACATTACGCAACTTCGTCAGCACATCGATCATGTGCACCGGAATGCGAATGGTACGTGCCTGATCGGCAATCGCTCGCGTGATCGCCTGCCGAATCCACCACGTGGCATACGTCGAGAACTTGAATCCACGACGGTACTCGTATTTGTCGACAGCCCGCATCAGTCCCGTGTTTCCTTCCTGGATCAAATCCAGGAAGCTCAACCCGCGATTGCGATACTTCTTGGCGATCGAAACCACCAACCGAAGGTTGCTGCTGGAAAGCTGACGCTTCACCTGCTCGTACTCGGCAAACTGCTTGCGGAACATCTCACATCGCTTGCGGAGGCTACGGGGACTCTCCAGCGTCAACACCATCAGGTCCCGCAGTTCCCGTCGCAGCATGCGACGCTCTTCGTCGGCACCTTCGAGTGCCCGAAGATCGTCCAACTTTGCACGGATCTCCTGCATGCGGCGGGAGAATTCTTCCAACTGCCGCATCAGCGGCTGCACCCGTCGCGTACGAAGACTCAGTTCTTCGACCAGTTGCAAGCACTTGCGGCGTCGCCGCAGGAACTGCTTTCGCGCATTCAGAAATTGTTCGCGCGACGTCGAGTGGCTGATCAGCAGGCCGAAGTCCTCCTGGTTCTGCTTCAGCAAATGCCCTAGCGTGCGGAGGTTGCTCGGCATTCGAGCCAGGATCTGCTCCTTCGTGAGTCGCTCGGTCAGCGACACTTTAATCGTCCGGTCGAACGGCAAATCGCCTTTATGCACTTTCGTCAGCGTCTCCACGGTCGCTCGCATGGCGAAATCGCAGGCCAGCAACGTACGACGGAACCGCTTACGCGTCACTTCGATCTTCTTCGCCAAGGCAATCTCTTCGTCGCGACTGAGCAACGGGATATCCGACATCTGGCTCAAATACATCCGGATCGGATCATCGCTGGCCTTGGGCAGATCCTTCGCCGAAATCGTCTCCATCGGCACTTCAGCCTGCTGCTTCGCCGGACGATGGTCTTCGAACGACAGTACGGGTGGCTGATCCACCAACTCGATCCCCTGTTCGTCGAGCGCAATCAGCAGATTATCCAGTTTCTCGGGGCTCACATCCTGATCAGGCAGGTATG
>JBJOLO010000050.1:0-6239 GCA_046045565.1 Planctomycetota bacterium
ACGGAATCATTGCCGGCTCGGTGCTGGCGTTCGCGCGCAGCATGGGAGAGTTCGGGGCGACGATCATGATCGCCGGAAGTATCCCCGGCGAAACGCGTACAATTCCGCTGTACGTCTACAACCAGTTGGAGTCGCCCGGCGGCTTGGAAGCGTCGATGCCTATTGTCGTCATCGCCATCGTGATTTCAGCGGCAGCGTTGGTGGCCGGTGAATGGATCGAACGGCGTGGTAAGCGACGCTTGATGAACGCTTGAGACTCACGGACATTAACGGCCTGCCGTTCGAGGCGGGCGCATGCGAGGATGAGACTTCGGGTGATGACAGTGCATCCTGAACAGAGCGATTTTCCAGAGGGAGCAGTGCTGGAGTTTTCGTGCGAACATCGCTTCGCTTCGGGGTTTCAGCTGCGCGCCTCGTTCGCCAGTCACCAGCGGGTCACCGCGGTTGTGGGGCCATCGGGCATTGGCAAAAGTTCTGTCCTGGCGATGATTGCGGGCGTGTTGCGACCCGATTGCGGCCGCATCGCGGTCGGCTCGGAGATTCTGTTTGATTCGGCCGTCGGTATTTGTCAGCCGATCGAGGCGCGACGCATTGGAGTCGTCTTCCAAGACCTGCTGCTATTCCCACACCTTGATGTTCGCGGGAACCTCGAGTTCGGACGACGTCGCTGCGGGAACAAGAACATGGACTGGAGCCATGTCGTGGAGATGCTCGAGTTGGGCGACTTGCTTGGTCGTTTCCCCGAGACGCTAAGCGGCGGTCAGCGCCAGCGTGTAGCGCTGGGCAGAGCCTTACTGCAGTCGCCGCGACTGTTATTGCTCGACGAGCCCTGGTCCGGACTGCATGCGGAACTCAAGCTACGTATCATCGAGTGCGTACGTCGGATCATTGATGATTGCCGCATTCCAACCGTACTGGTCAGTCACGATCCGGGCGATGTGGCAAAGATGGCCGATACGGTGATTGCGCTCGACGCAATCCAAGCCAGCGTCTGACCGATGACGCCTGGGCCGGATCTGCTGCCAATCGTCATCAGCCGCCGCCAATAGCCGGGAGAAAATGAACCTCCGAGGACTCGCCGACCGGTTGCAGCAGGCCGAGCGGTCGAGCGGAGCCATCGACCACGACGGCGAGTCCGGTGCGCAAACGGTCGCCATCGCAGAGTCCCGCTCTGAAGCCGGGAAAGCGCCGATCCATTTCGTCGATGACGCCGCGGACATTCGTTCCCGTGACGTCGACGAACTCGTGTTCCCGACATAGGGGGCGAAGCGGTGTGGGCACATAAACGCGTGGCATGGGTCTGCCCCCCGCGGCAAATGCCATTCATCGGCTTCGCCGCAGTTAGGATTTCGCGGCTTTCAGGATTTCTGTCAGCAGGTTTGGGGGCGACATTGGCAGGCGTCGCATTCGCACACCGACCGCCTGAGCGATCGCATTGGCAATCGCTGCGGGAGGCGGGCAGATCGGAACTTCGCCCACGCCACGCACGCCGTACGGGTGCTGCGGATCAGGCACTTCCACGATGATCGTTTCGATCATCGGAACGTCGTAGCAGGTCGGAATACGGTAGTCGAGATAGGTCGCATTCCGCATGGCGCCGCGGTCGTCGTACCAATACTCTTCGTTCAGTGCCCAACCGATTCCTTGCACCACGCCGCCTTGCATTTGGCCTTCCACATAACTGGGGTGGATGGCCGTACCGACATCCTGAGCGATCGTGTAGCGGAGGATTTGCACCTTGCCGGTTTCCGGATCGACTTCCACATCGACGCAGTGGGTGCCGAACGCGCCGCCTTGCTGTGCCTCGCTGGAGATGCCGCTGCCGATGAGGGCGCCGCCGATCGCGTGCAACTGCCCGGCGAGTTCCTTAAATCCGACTCGCTTGCCGTTGGGGCCCACAACGCCACCATCTTCGTAACGCAACTGGTCGGGTTTGGTTTCCCACAGGACGGCGGTGCGTTCGATCATCTGGCGTTGAATATCTTTTGCCGCTTCCACGGCCGCGATCCCAGTGGCAAAGGTCACGCGACTTCCGCCGGTGACATCGGTGTAGCCGACGCTATCGGTATCGGCGACTGTGGGCACCACATCTTCGGCAGCAATTCCCATCGTCTCGGCAAATTGCATGGCGATACTCGTTCGGGAGCCGCCGATATCGGTGGAGCCTTCGACGAGTGACACGCTTCCGTCTGAATTCACGGTGGCGGTGACCGCGGATTTCAGTCCGCAATTAAACCAGAATCCCGATGCGATTCCGCGACCCTGATACTTGCCCTTCTTCGGCGATTTATAGTGATCGCTGTTCTTGATCGCCTCGACCGTTTCCACCATGCCGACACGCGGGAATAGCGGTCCGTCAACGCGACGCGTTCCCTCGCGAGCTGCGTTCTTCAAACGGAATTCGGCCGGATCGATCTTGAGCTGCGCGCAAATCTCGTCGATCACGGTTTCAATCGCGAAGGCGACATGCGTTGATCCCGGCGCCCGGTACGCATTGGTTCGAGGCCGGTTGACGCAAACATCGAAGCCCTCAATGCGGCCGTTCGGCACGTCGTAGCATGCAAACACGCACATGCAAGCCATGCCGATTGGCGAACCGGGGTAGGCACCGGCTTCGAACGCCACCCAGGCATCGCCTGCGGTGATCTTTCCGTCTTTGGTCACCCCGAGCTTCAGTCGCATGTGGGAACCGGGGGTGGGGCCTGTGGCCTCCAGCACATCGGCGCGGCTCATGACCAGTTTCACGGGGCGACCGGACTTCTTGGAGAGCAGCGCGGCAACGGGAGGCAGGTAAATCGAAATCTTGCCGCCGAAGCCACCGCCGATTTCCATCGGGATGACCTTGACGTTGGAGATCGGCACTCGCAACAGTTCCGCGGTTTGCTGTCGAGCCGAGAACGAACCTTGGGTGCTCATCCAAACGGTGATTTTTCCGTCGGGGTTCCACAGCACGGTCGCATTGTGCGGTTCGATGTAGCCTTGATGGACCATGGCGGTGTCAAATTCCCGCTCGATCACCACATCGGCCGCTGCGAAGCCCTTCGCGATATCGCCCTTTTCAAAGAGAAAGTGTTTCGCGACATTCGTCGGCTTGGAACCGGTAGGACCTTTCGTCGTGCCGAGCACTTCCGTTCGCACGTCGTCGTTGAGGATCGGCGCCGTGTCGCGCATGGCCTCGCGCACGTCCAGCACGGGGGGCAGCAGTTCGTATTCAACGTGAATTTGCTTTACGGCTTCTTCGGCGAGGTGGATGTTGTCGGCTGCAACCGCAGCGATGGCATGACCCTTGTAGAGTACTTTTTCCCGTGCCAGGATGTTTGAAGTCAGGTGCCGCATGTTGACGGCGCCTTCGCCAAGTTCCACGATGCGGTCGCCCTGCTCGGGCATGTCGGCACAGGTCACCACCGCACGCACGCCCGGCATCGTCGCGGCCTTGGAAGTATCGATCCGCTTGATGCGAGCATGAGCATGCGGGCTGCGAAGCATGGCGGCATACAGCATACCCGTGAGGCGAATGTCTGCCCCGTATTTTGCCCGACCGGTTACCTTGTCCACGCCGTCGTGCCGGACAGGCCGGGTGCCGATCACCTTGTACTTGCGTTTCTGATTCGGTCGCTTGTCTGCGGTCGACATGCTCAGATTCCTTCTCGATTGAATGCTCGCTCGTTCGAATTGCTTGTTCCGTCAGGCCGACGGTGTGTCGTTTTGACTCGGGAGGTTCCTTCACCGTCACCCGAACCAATCCAGCCGCTTAGGCTTTCGCTGCCGCTTGCGACGGGGCTGTGGCGGACTGCCGCTTGGCCTCTGCCGCCGCCTGTACCGCTCGCACAATCTTGTCGTAGCCGGTGCAGCGACACAGGTTGTTCGCCAGATAAAATCGAATCTCGTCTTCGCTCGGTGAGGGGTTTTCTGCGAGCAGGGCTTCGGTTTGCATGATGAACCCAGGCGTGCAAATGCCGCACTGCAACGCGGCACCTTCGAGGAATGCCTTCTGCACTTCGTCAAGGTGCGAGCCGCACGCGACGCCTTCGATCGTCCGAATCTCGGCGCCTTCCGCTTCCATGGCCAGCACGAGGCAACTCACGACCGGCCGTCCGTTCATCAACACGGTACACGCACCGCAATTGCCGTTTGAGCAGCCCTCTTTCGTGCCGGTCAGCTCGAGCGTGTTGCGCAACACCTCAAGCAGCGTCTGCCGCGGCTCGCATAAAAACTCGACGCCGTCACCATTCACAGTCGCTGTGACTACCCGCTTCCCAACCATCCGAATACTCTCCTCACCAGTAAACATGACCGGTGAACATGACAAGTGAATAGGATCAGTGAATAGGATTACTGCATTCGAGCAACGCGCTCGTGCGAACCTGAGGACTAATGGCCGGGACGGTAATCGACCGCCTCGCCTCGTGCCCTCGCAATCGCTGCCTGCAACGTTCGTGCAACCAATACGCCGGTGACATGCACGCGGTATTCTTTCGTGCCACGCATGTCGGTGATCGGGCTGATAACGTCCCGCGCCGCTTGAGCGGCCTGCTGGATGAGCTCGTCAGACACGGCCTTCCCTGCCAACAGTTCGCTGGCCTTCTGTGCATACACGGGCGTAGCGGCGACTGCTCCAAGTGCAATCCGTGCGGAGACAATCGACTTCCCGCCGGGATCAAGTTGTACAGCCGCTCCGACTCCGACGATGGCGATGTCCATTTCATTCCGGGGAATCATCCGGCGGTAATGCGAGCCGCTATTTGCCGGCGGCTTGGGAAAACGGATTTCCACCAGCAGTTCACCCGGTTGCAACACGTTCTTGCCGGGAGCAGTGCAGAACGATTCGACCGGAACCTCGCGGTTGCCGTTCGGGCCGGCGATCACGCAGACACCGCCCAAAGCGATCATGCTGGGCGTCGAGTCGGCTGCGGGGCCAGAGTTGCAGAGATTCCCGCCGAGCGACGCTCGGGACTGGATCTGGATGCCTCCAATCACGTGGCAGCTGTCTGACAGGGCCGTGTACTGCTTGGTGACGGTGGGATCACTGTAGATTTTGCAGCACGGAACGGCGGCGCCGATGTGGAGTCCGTTCCCGTCCGAGTGCAGGACATTAAGTTCGGCGATTTTCTTCAAATCGACAACCACGCCCGGGGTGAGCCGCCCCACTCGCATTTGATCGATCAGATCGGTTCCTCCGGCGAGCGGTCGAGCGGAGCCGTTATGACGGCCCAGCAACTGGATGGCATCTCGGAGTGTCTTGGGTGCTTCGTAGTCGAACGCGTGCATGGTGAATGTGTTCTCTGGAAACGAGTTCAAAGAGCGTCCGTGGACACAGAATCAACGCCGACATTCTATCGAAATCATGGCGCCATGCAATTCGAGACTGCCACGACCGTTCGCAGGGAACCTTTTCGCGGGGAACGCGACCGCCGGCCACAAGCAAGCCGGCAGCAATCGAATGCGTCGCGGGGCGAGAAAAAAGCCTCAAGATTTCGTGCGTTCACGCCACCATGCCGCAATTCCGCGGCAGAGGCCTGTGGCGAGTGACGGCGAGCCGGTGGCGGGCCATACGACAGCACGCTGACCTGCAAACAGTTGCCGACTTAATTCCGGATCCAATTGCACCGCCGCTTCGAAACGCGGTTCGATGAATTGCACGCTGGCTGATCCGTTTGACTCCGAAGCACGAACCGGAACCGGTCCGCCGCTGGTCGCACAGAACGCATCATGCGTCGGCACGACACTCGCCGCGGGTGCGATCCGATTCATCATTCCTGGCAATCGCTGGAGGTTCGTTAGCCGCGACTGGACGGGTTTTCCCAGCGACGCCTGAAAGCTGTCGACATTTTGCTGGTCGATCGAAAGCACCAGTTCCTTGTGCGATTCGTCGCCCAGCGCCAGCACTTCCTCGCCTTGCTTCACATAGGTTCCCACCAGCTGTTCGGGATGGGGCGTCAGGATCAGTCCGTCCTCCGGCGCAAGGATCTCCAGGTGGGCAACCTCGTCGCGCCGCACCTCAAGGCGTTCATACAAGTTTTGCAATTGAGCCATCTCGGCTTGTGCGGCGGCAAGTTTCTCTTGATTTCGAAGGGTGCGTAGTCGCAATTCGGCTTGAGCGATCTCCAGTTCCAGATCACGCAGTTCCAACTCGAGCTGCCGATTCTCGATTCGGGCGAGCGGTTGGCCTTGGCGGACGAACTCGCCGCTGCGCACCGTGATTTCTTTCACCAATCCACCGCTGCGAGCCCGCAGGATGA
>JBJOLO010000120.1:0-15570 GCA_046045565.1 Planctomycetota bacterium
CGCGAGGTAGTTTGTCGAGGTTCAGCAGCAGCAGGGCCGCACTACCGTGATCGCGGGTACCGGAGACGGCCGCACTTGGTGTTGAAACGGCAGTCAGAGGATTGGATGCCGATGCGAGTGCCAGTTCCAGACTGCCGGCGTCCGTCAACTCGCTGTCGATCGGAATCAGCGGTGTTCGTCCGGTCGATCTCGCGTAATGAATCGTGCGAGCGACATGCTCGCGGCCGCTGCCGGGGGAGCCCAGAATTAACACCGAAGATTCGCTAGTTGTCGCCACGTGCACTTGCTCCCGCAAGCGATGTGACGCGGGACTGTCTCCCACTAACTGCTCAAGTCGATACTGACTCCCGAGACTGTTTCGAAGTTTTCGCAATCGTGCATGCAGTAGTTCGCTTGATTCGATGGCCGTCGATGTGATCGGAGGCAGCGGACGATCGAAAGCATCGACAATGCTCAGGACCGCTTCCACTTCGCCGTCCGCGCCGCCAAACGGGGTGAACCTCGCCTCGCGCTGTGAGAAGTTCCCGTCCGGTCGTCGCAGACCTACCAACGCGGAACAGGCTTTGCCCTGGTAAACCTCGGGGGGCGGACAAAGTCCCGCGGCGATCCGCATCGTCTCGTTGCCGTCAGGTGCCGTGTGGTAGTCGCAGCGAACGCCGAGTAATTGCTCCTCGGTGAGGCCGGTCCAAGCGCAGCAAGCGTCGTTACAGAACTGGATGATCCGTTGGCTATCGAGCACGTACACGGGCTGCGTGGTCGAATTCAGCAACTTGCCGATAAATGGGACGCCGGAACGTGATCGAGCCATCGGAATGCCTCAACATCGGCTCAACTACGCCAGCTTGCGAGCGCAGCGAGTGTATGCTCGCCATTATGGCTCGGCGTGAGGCAGCCTGTCATCCCCCGAGGCTTGGCTTACCGCCAGGCTCCCGGCGGAACGACTTCCGTCCGAGGCGGTTTGTCCCTGTGTTTCGCCGCTCGGAGTTGCTCCGCTCGGGGTGATCGAGCCAAGTGTGCGCACGCCGCGGGGCGCATCGGGCATGGAGCCCAAATTCGGTCCGTGCGGCATGCTTTCGTCAGCGATCTGCGCTCGTTGCATGGTCGCGCCGGGAAAGAGGCCAATTCCCAGGACCAGCAGGACGCTGGCCAGCATCGACGAGAACGGTCCCATTCCACCAGCGGCCGGCAACGCGGCGCGGCTGGTGTCGAAAAACATGATCGCCACAATTCGCAAGTAGTACGCTGCCGCCACCGCAGCGTTGATGGCACCCGCCACGGCCAGGATCAAGAACCAGCGGCTCATCGGTGATTCCAGTTGCACAAGTTGCAGTGCGCTGGTGAAGAGTCCGTACTTGCCCCAGAAACCGGCAAAGATCGGGATGCCTCCAAATGAAAACATGGCAATCGCGATTGCTCCCGCCACGATTGGATTCGTTAAGCCAAGGCCGGAAAGGTCTTCAATCCGATCCACCGACTTGTTCTCGCTTTCCAGGTGAGTGAGGGCGGCGAAAACGGTGAGCGACGTCAGGCTGTAGGCCATGGGATAAAAGGTCATCGCCGAAACACCGTACGATCGTGAAAGGGCAACCGCGCTGGCGACGCCCATCAGCAAATATCCGGTGTGGGCTATCGAGGAGTAGGCGAGCATGCGTCGGATGTTGCGCTGCCAAAGAGCACAGACGTTACCCAGCGACATGGTGGCCACTGCCAATCCCAGCGGGAGTTGCCAGCCGAAATCGTAGCCTGCCGGTACCAAGCCGACGATCAGACGGGCCATCGCGGCGAAACTGGCAATCTTCGGAACGATCGCCAGCAAGCCGGCGTTGTAGTTCGTCGCACCCTGGTAGACGTCGGGTGCATAAAAATGGAAGGGCACCGCACCCGCTTTGAATCCCAGTCCCGCCAGAATCAAGATCAACGCAATCGGCACCAACGGCGAACTGGAAGCGGCGGACGCCAGTGCCGTCGCAATGCTGTCGGTCCCAACCATCCGCGTCGTGCCGCCGAGTCCGTACAGAAAACTAAATCCATATAGCAGCAGTGCGGACGATAGGATGCTCAGGAAAAAGTACTTCGCCGTTGCTTCCATGCCGGCGCGATCGCGCCGTCCCAGAAACAACATTACGTAGGTCGGAATGGATACCATTTCCAATCCCAGGAACATCACGACCAGATCGTTCGCCTGTGCAACGATCATCAGTCCGACCATCATGATCACCAAGAGTCCCATCCGCTCGCTGGCGAGTTGATCATGGTCGCGGCGCCAGAAAAGCAGCGCGAACAGCAAGCCGAGCACCAGGACTGCTTGTCGCGTTAACGTGCTGAAGTAGTCGACAACGAGTGGCCCGCTGAAGGCGGGGATACCGCTGCTCTGCATCAGGCTGTCTGCAGTGAACCGGTTCAGGATCCCGAAGGAGCCCAAGACGACTGCGAAGCAGATGGCGCCGAAAATCGGCCACCAACGGCTCGATTTCGGGGAGAAGGCACCCGCGACAATGACGAAGGCAGCGACACCGATGAGGATGATTTCGCTGGCCAGCAAACCAATTGTTGTTGCATCGACCATGGACAATACCTGTTAACGAGCCGTTGCCGAAGCAAGGCCCGGGTTCATGGATGTTGATTCCGCCGAGGCGGACGCAGGAACGCCCAACGGTCGCTCAACTCCAGCCGTTAATCGCTGAAGCGTTGGCGCCATCGGCCGCAGAAAATAGTGAGGCTGCAGTCCGATCCAAAAGATGAAAATGACCAGCGGCATCAGTGCGAAGATCTCGCGCCCGCACAAGTCGACGGATCCGTGATGGTCGTCATGATGTGCGGTCGAGTGCGTGACGGCATGCGAGTCCGAATCGTGCGCTGTGTCCGTTCCACCGGTCGACTCATGTTGCGGTTCTTTCAGCGGACCGAAAAAGACGCGTTGAATCAGCCAGAGCATGTACCAAGCACCCAGCACTACGCCGCTGACGGAAAGCACGGCGATGGTCATCAACTGATTCTGCAAGCCTGGCGGCGCCTGAGCCGCAGCACGTTGGAACATACCCATCAGGATCAGGAATTCCCCCGCAAAACCATTCATTCCAGGCAGGCCGATGCTGGAAAAGGTAAAGATCAGCATGAAGAAGGTCAGCCATGGGGCTCGACGGGCCAGCCCTCCGTAGCTGCTGATCTCACGCGTATGGTATCGCTCGTACAGCATCCCAACCAACGCAAACAGTCCGCCCGTCGATAAGCCGTGATTGATCATCTGCAGCGTTCCGCCTTCGACGCCCTGGGCGTTGAACGCGAACAATCCCAGCATACAAAAGCCAAGGTGACTCACGCTGGAATAGGCGATCAATCGCTTGATGTCGGTTTGGACGAGTGCTACGAGGGCGCCGTAAATGATTCCGCCGACGGAAAGCCAGAGGATCCAGGGCATGAAGAGAGCCGAAGCATCAGGCAGCATCGGAATACTGAAGCGCAGAAACCCGTAGGTTCCGATCTTGAGCAGCACGCCAGCCAGGATCACGCTGCCCGCGGTGGGAGCCTGTACGTGAGCCAAGGGTAACCATGTGTGTAACGGAAATAAGGGAACCTTGATCGCGAATCCGGCGAACAGAGCCACAAAAACCCAATGCTGCAACGACAGCGGCATCGGATGCTCGGCAAGGGATGCCGTCAGGCCCGGAATGGAGAATTGCATGACGCGCGTTGCCGAGTGCTGCTGGTCCCAAAGCACGATCGTCAGGAGTCCCAGGAACGTCAGTACGCTACCCGCGAGCGTGAACAGGAAAAACTTGATCGCCGCATAACGACGTTGCTCACTGCCCCAGATTCCTACCAAAAAGAACAACGGGATCAGGGTGAACTCGAAAAAGATGTAGAACAGCAGGATGTCCCGCGCGGCAAACACGCCCAGGCAGCCGGTCTCCAGCAGCAACAACATCCCGTAAAACAGTCCGGGCCGCTCCTTGATCGCATTCCAGCTCACCAGCACGGCCGTAACCATCAACAAGGCGGACAGGCCGAACAGCCAAACGCCCAACCCGTCGAGTCCCACTCCGAATTGAACGCGCGGGAACGTGGAAAGTGCCCCGGAGCCTTCGCTACCAAACCAATCGATCTCCGCAACGGCGAATCGATCGGCGTTGCTGCCATCCGCCGGGAAGCGATTGATCAAGACGCAAGCCAGGAAGAACGTAGCCGCGGTGACGAGCAGCGCAACCGTGCGGATCATGGCTCGGCCTGACTGGCCGAATAACGCCATGAAAATAACTCCCAACGTCGGGAAGAATATCGTCGTTAGCAGCAGGTATTTATTGTCCATGATGACTTCGTTGATAGCTTCATTTCAAAAGCAGCCTGTCTCACATGAGGCCACATTGGTCAAGGATCTCGGTTGGTTACTCAGGCTGCGGGCACTCCGCATTCCACCTCGTCACTCCATCACGATGCTACATTTGACTGGCGATCAACAGCAGGATCGCGATCACCATCGCCAGGGCGTAAAAGGGCACTAATCCCGTCTGGATGCGACGCAACACGTTGCCGAAACCGCCCGGTACTTTCGCGATCAGATTGACAAACCCGTCAATGATCCAGCGATCGATCCAGTAAGCAAAGTTGGCGAGCACCCGCAATGGCTTCACGATGATCACGGAGTAAATTTCGTCGAAGAAGAATTTGCCTTGAGACAATCGGTACGGCGAGATGTACTGGCCGATCAACAGGGGTGTAGAAAGCACGAGTGCGATGGCCATGACAACTACGCCGAGAAAGCCCGTGACGATCCCTAATCCGGCACGCTTTGCCGCCTGATCAATGGCTCGAACCCATCGCAAGTTGGCCAGCGAGGTAATGTTCTGTGCATCGAGCAGGCGCGAGAGTCCCTCGAGGTCGAAGATGGAACTCAACGCCCGCACCTCGCGGCGGCTTCCCAAATACAGGTACATGGCCAGTCCGATTCCCGCCGCAGCGACCAGCACACTGCCGCCGGCGACGCTGAGGTGAAACGTGTCGAGAGCCGGCGTGGCGGTCACGGCGCCGGCCGCCAATTGCGGCGTCCCGGCAATGAACGCCGCGAATTCGTGACGCTGCTCCGGGGCCAATCGCGTGTTGTAGGTGTGGTCGAATAGCATGCCCACAACCACGGCCGCGATCGCAAGTGCCACGAGCGGGACATACATTACCGGAGGCGATTCGTGCGCGTGATGGCCTGCCTCGTGAGGAACCTTCAACTCGCCGTGAAATGTCATCAGGAACGCGCGGAAGGTGTAAAACGCAGTCAGAAAAGCGGTCAGCATGGCGGCATAGTAAAGCCACTGGTAAACGCGTATGCCGCGAGCCAACTCAGCATCCGTCAGGGGAGGGCCGGCTCCGACCGACGCCTGCACGGATTCGCTTGTCACGCCACTAGCGTGAGCATCCGCCGGATGCGAATCGGTTGGATGTGCGTCCGCGTGATTTCCGGCGACCGCTGGATGCTGACGATGGTCGAGTTCATGCTGGTACATGTGCACCTTGTCGTGCACCGCGCCGA
Organism: Planctomycetota bacterium; assembly: GCA_046045565.1. GTDB lineage: Bacteria > Planctomycetota > Planctomycetia > Pirellulales > Pirellulaceae > VGZA01. The sequence goes on from JBJOLO010000120.1 coordinate 5,519, forward strand.
TCACCGCATCTTTGCTCCAGAATCCTGCCAGCGGCGGGAGTCCCGCCAGAGCCAGCGAGCCGATCAGGAACGTCGCGTAGGTGACCTTCATCAGGCTCCGCAGTCCGCTGAAGCGACGCATGTCGATGATGTTCCCCATCGCATGCATGACGCTGCCCGCACCCAAGAACAATAAAGCCTTGAAGAAGGCGTGCGTGAACAGGTGAAACATTCCGGCTTCGACGCCTGCTCGCGTTCCCGTCCCCAGCGACAGGAACATCAGTCCGAGCTGGCTGACGGTGGAATAGGCGAGTACCCGTTTGAGGTCCCATTGGGTGAGTGCGATCAGGCCGGCGAGCAGTGCCGTGAAGCTGCCGATGCAGGCGACCACCAATTGCGCATCAGGCGAGGCCATGAACAGCGGCGTGCATCGCGCTACCATGTACACTCCCGCCGTGACCATCGTGGCTGCGTGAATCAGTGCGCTGACCGGTGTCGGGCCTTCCATCGCATCCGGGAGCCAGACATGCAGCGGGAACTGAGCACTCTTGCCGCACGCACCGAGTAAAAGCAGCACGCAAATGGCAAACGCGACGCCGCCATGCCGGTAGTCGTTGTCATGGATGCGCTGCTTTCCCAGCACTCCAATCCGTTTTGTTTCCGCTACCGAATCGTCGCTCGTATGCGATCCCGAATCCGGGTTCGCCGGCGTGTCGCTTGCATGGACGTCACTGATGTAGCTCAATGTAGTCAGATTCGCGGAACTTGCCGTGGCCGAGTTGGTGGCGACCGTTGAGTCGTGGAAATCCAACGACCCGTAGGTGGTCCAGATCAAGAAAAGTGCCAAGGCGAAGCCGAAGTCGCCAACGCGGTTGACGAGAAACGCTTTTTTTCCCGCAGCGGCTGCCTCGGGCTTCTGGTACCAAAAGCCGATCAGCAGATAGCTGCAGACACCGACCGCTTCCCAGAAAACGAACAAGAGCACGAAGTTGCTCACCGAAACCAGCATCGTCATGGAGAACACGAACAGCGAAACGTACGAAAAGAATCGCCAGAAACCGCGATCTCCATGCATGTAACTCGATGCGAAGATGGCAACCAGCGTGGCCACAAAGGTCACCATGCACAGCATCATCGTCGTTAGCGCATCGACACGTAACACCACATCGACGTGGAAGTCGGTGCCCGGGCCGTTATTGGTTTGATTCCAGCTGGCGTTCGGAATATCAGCCCACGTCCAGAGCGTCACGATTTTTTCGTAGCCGCCGTGGGTCGCTGAGACGGTGACCGTGGCGTCCTCCGACTGCGCCTGACGTACTTCGCCCAGCAACATCAGGCTCAGCACGAATGAGCCGCCGATGGCCAGGATGGTCGGGATATGACTGTACTGGCGCAGCAACTTGGGCCCGAGCACCGCCGTAACGATGGCCGACACGAGCGGCAGCGTTGGGATCAAGACGATAAGCATTTCCGGAGAAAACATATCAGACACGACTCCGATGCAATTGTGCCTCTTCATCGACGACAGGTTGGATGCCCGCCGGGGTCAAATGCGGCCAGGATCGCTCCGCATCACGCTCAACCGGCACCTGCCGGTCAACGAATGCGTTGCGACCTTCCTCGCGCATCGACTGCCAGAAGGTAATGTCGAGCTTTTCGCTTTTCTGGAAGAGCATGACCACGAGTGCCAGCGCGATTCCGGCTTCACAAGCTGCTACGGCGATGATGAAAATGACCAGCATTTGTCCGCCCCAATCGTCGTGGTATCTGCCCCAACCGATCAGGCTGAGCGAGACGCCCTGGAGCATCATCTCGGCGCACAGGAACATCACGATCAGATTGCGTCGAACGACGAAGCCGATCAGGCCGAGCGTAAAGACGATCCCGCCAACGGCCAGGTAGTTGTAAAGCTGTTGCGAAGCGTCAGTCATTCAATTCTCCCTCCGCGGCTCGCTGCGGTTTGCCGTGGATCATGATCGCGATCGCACCGACCAGGGCGGCGAGCAACAGGGTGCCGGCCAGTTCGACGGCGACGAGATGCGTGCCGAAGAGTTGGTTTCCCAGCGATGCGATGTGATGCGGCGTGGTCAGGTTCGTGGTCGCGGCCGGCGGCTCCGGCAGTTGACCCTCGCGAACCGTCGTCAGGGCTGCACCTAACAACCCCATCAACAGGCCGCCGGCCAGCACCATCGTCGGTTTTGCTAAGCGTCCCCAACTCAAACGATCATAAGTGTCATGGCCCTCGGGCTGAGCCAGCATCACCACAAACAAGAACGTCACGACGATCGCTCCGGCGTAGACGACAGTGGTCGTTACCCCCAGGAATTGTGCGTATTGCTCCATCATCAGACCGGCCGTGCCGAGCAGTGACATGGCGAACCAAATGGCCGAGTACACCGGGCTGCGCATCGAGATCGCTGCGACGCAGCCGCCGATGGTCAGGGTCGCCATCGCGGCGAAGATTCCGCGTTCAAACCATGGGCCGACGATCGGCATGCGGAAAACCAGCAGCACGATGCCGGCGATGCACAGTACGGCGCCGGCGCGACGCGAACGCTGGGTGCTGTGCGGGATGGCCAGCCAAAGGCCTACAGCCAAGGCAGCCAACGCCCAGGTCTCCGGACGTGTTAACCACGATCCGTTTGTTTCAGTCTGAGTCAGCCATCCCATCATTGCTCAATTCCGGTTCTCAAGTTATTCCCGTTCGTCATTTCAGCTTCGTGCAAAAGCACTGCTCTAGGTTCTGCTCTGGGAACCGCAAGATCAATGAGCCGTGCGAATCGACGCCGACTTCATCGGTTCCTTTTCATGCGTTGCATCAAAGACGCTCAGCAGCTTTTCCTTGTCAAAAACCATTTCTTCGCGGCTGCGGCCCGTGAGGTTGTACAAGCTTGTCAGTTCGATCGCATCGACCGGACAGGCCTCCTCGCACATTCCGCAGTAGATGCACCGCAGTTCGTCGATCGTAAAACTCTGCGGATATTTGTCCCGATCGGGCCACGGGCTTTCCGTGCCCACAATATCAATGCAATGCGCTGGACAGGCCGTAGCACATAAGAAACAGGCCACACATTTCACCCGGCCCTGTTCGTCCTTGTTCAGACGATGAACGCCGCGGTAAATCAGTGGGTTGCCAAGGATCGGCTCCTGGTCGGGATAACTGACGGTAACCACTTCGCCCATCATCGATTTCTTCATGTGGCGAAAGGTAATTGTCAGCCCATCCACGAACATCGGCAGGTACATTTTCCCTGCCAAGCCGAGTTGCGGTTCGTCTACCCAGCGAATCGCCGGATCGTCAGCCTTCATCCTCGATCGCCTCCCTTGATTGGTCCCGTAGTCTGTGGCCCGTATTCTCGAGTAATCGTCTTCTCGTATTGTCGTGCTCGTATTGTCGTGCTCGTATTGTCGTGCTCGTATGCGATCTATTCGTGTCGATCGCATGCCCTGCGACGTCGAGGGCTCGCGGCTAGACCACTTCCTGTTTCATGCCTCGATGCGGCTTGCCTTAACGCTTCCAAGCCTTGATGCTTGCATGCCGACCGTCGCTTCATTGCGTCGCTTTGTCTGCGTTTCTAAATCTGTGAATCGACCTCCCAAGGGTGCAAGTTGGCCTGTGGTGCATTGTCGGTAACCAATGTCCCTGACCAGGCAACGGCCAGCCAGCCAACAATGCATGCGATCCAGTTGGGCAAGGCAACGCCAATGTCCCAAAGCCAACTGCTGAAGTTCGGGTCGCTCCAGGCTCGCAATTCGGAAACCGCAGCGACCACGACGAAATTCGCCAAGCCGAGCGGCAACATGATTTTCCATGCCAGGGCCATGAGTTGATCGAAGCGAAAACGGGGCCAGCTCCATCGAGTCAACATGAAGAAGACAATGACGACGAAGACCTTGGCCATCAGCACGCCGATTCGCAGGATCGCCTGAAACCAACTCACTTCATCGCCGCTGCCCGTCAATCCCCAGAAATGCCAACCGCCGAGGAATAGGATCGCAATCAAAAACGCGCCCGTGATCATGTGGAGGAATTCGGCGACGAGAAACAGCAGCAACTTGATGCCCGAGTACTCGGTGTGATAACCGCCGACCAGTTCCTGTTCGCATTCCGGCAGGTCGAACGGCAGCCGAGCCGCTTCGGCAAACGCTGCGATTACGAAGACGATGAAGCCGAGCGGTTGTGCGAGTGCATACCACACTCCGGTTTCGGCTTGCCGCGAGATGATTTCCTCGAGATTCAACGAGCCGCCCGCAATGACGACGCCAAGGATCGCCAGGCCCATTGGCAGCTCATAGGCAATCAACTGCGCACTCGAACGCAGGCCGCCGAGGAAGCTGTACTTGTTGTTGCTGGCCCAGCCACCGAGCAGCACACCGTATACGGCGATCTCCGCCAAGGCGAACACGAACAACAGGCCGGCATCAAAATGGGGGATCACGACCAGACTGATCGGCTCTTGGGACTCGCCCACCGGCGGTGTCACACTGCCGAACGGGATCACGGCGAACACGACGAGGGCTGCGACCAGAATCGAAATCGGTGCCAGTCGATACATGACACGATCGACATGGTCCGGCGTGTAGGCTTCCTTGAAAATAAACTTCACGCCATCGGCTAATGGCTGGCCCAATCCGAACATCCGCACTTTGGTGAGCGGGATACCAACACGATTCGGACCTCGACGATCCTGTACCCAGGCAGCCATCCTCCGTTCGAGCAACACAAAGTAAGCAGCCGCGGTCATCAATCCGCCGATCAGGATGCCGATCTTGATGACGACTTGCAGCAAGAAGGGTACAGACAGCGAAGTGTTGGATTCGGCCAGTAGCGTCGTAAGCATAATCGGCACCACCTAACTGCTGACTGCCGCGGCGACTGCCGGTTCGGCAAGTTGATTGATCTTGAGATCCACTCCCGTGGCGGGAATCTCGCCCGATGCAGCCGAAAAGTAAGCCATGGTTCCGGCGAGTTCCTGACGAATTACCGCGCTGCGGTAGAGTCCCTGTCGTCCGGCTAATTGCCAGAACAATTGGCCCTCGGTTTTCACACCGGCTGGCGCTCGAATGGCCCATGCGAAGGCCTGCAAGCGATCACCGAAATTGACATACGACCCTTCGCGTTCGGCGAAGGCTGCCGACGGCAATTGAATGTCCGCGGCCTGCATCAATGGCGAATCGAAACAGTCTTGGACAATAAGGAGGCCGGCAGCTCGAAGTGACTCGACTTGCGATGCGTCGTTCCAGTCCGACTTGTACCCGCCGGTGATCCAGATCGCGCCCCAGTCGGACTTGTCGAGCGACTCCAGGAAAGTTTCCCAGGTCATGACCGCGGACGACAATCCGGCGATGATGTGCATCACGCCACGGCGGTTCGGGCACTTTTCAGCCCGGATCGTGAATCCGTTCGAGAACTTTTTGTCCTCGCCCGACGTCGGCACGTGGCCCAGCACTAGTTGCGCGTTCGGATCGACTTGACGGGCGTACGTTGCCGCGAGGTAGGCTTCTTCGTTGGTCAGGTGCGGGGAAAGCACCATTGCCAAGCGTCCGGCGGCTCGCAGTTTCTTGTCCAATTCGCCAGGCAGCGTCGACCAATCGGCAGGTGCGGTCGATTCTCCGTTCCGTACACGTGGCGATACCAACCGCGATTCGCTGTGAACGTGCTTCCAACCGTATCGACCTTCGTCGCACATCCAGAATTGGTTGATGGCTGCGTTCTCGCGTGGCTTCAGCCGGTAGATGTGGTCTTGGTTTTCGTCGACATTGATCGAGCAACCGGTTGAACAACCGGCACACACATGCGAGTGCGACTTCATGAACCAGACGCGTTGTTGATACAGGAAGTCCTTGTCGCCCAAGGCGCCGACCGGGCAGAGATCGACCACGTTGCCGGACAGTTCATTGGCCAGCGGGAACCCGGGCATGACGTCGATTTCTTCGTGCGCACCGCGGTTGGCGACCATCAGTTCGCGCGTTCCGGCGATCTCGCGGCAGAAGCGCACGCAACGCGTGCACATTACGCAGCGATCGACGAACAGCGTAACCGTGTCGCCCAACGACCTGCGGCGGCTGTGGAACGGCTTAATGTCCGCGCGACGCTCTTCCCGACCATGTTCGAAATGATAGTCCTGCAAGGAGCACTCGCCGGCCTTATCACAAATGGAGCAGTCGACCGGATGCCGTAGCAGCAAGTCCTCTTCAACCATCGCGCGGGCATTCACGACTGCCGGGCTGGTCGTGACAAAGACGGTGCCGTCCGTTGCCGGCGTCTGACAGGCCGGTACGAGTTTCGGCATCATCGTGATCTTGCCGGTGGCCGCATCGCGTTTCCCCGTTTCCACGAGGCACATGCGGCAGCTCGCAACGACCGACAGGCCCGGGTGCCAACAATAGTGCGGTACCGCAACGCCCGCTCGGGCGGCGGCCTGGATCCCGTTGAGACGCTCCTTGTCCCCGATCTCCACTTCTTTGCCGTCGACAATGACGCATGCCATGTTAGTGAATCCCCACAAGGTCGATCGCCGGCACGGCGCTTGTTTCCTGATAACCCGTCGGGTTGGTCCGACGAATGTACTCTTCGAACTCGTCACGGAATTTGCGAATCGCGTTCTTCATCGGCCACGCCGCCCCATCCGCAAGACCGCAAATCGTAGTGCCCGGGATAATGCCGATGTTGTCGCCGATCTCGAGCAGCAACTCGAGGTCCTTCAATCGGCCCTTGCCCGCCATGATCCGTTTCATGAGACGTAGCGACCACGCCGTCCCTTCGCGGCACGGCGTGCATTGTCCGCAGCTTTCATGCGCGAAGAACTGGCAGCTGTTGTGCAGGAAGTCGACCATCGAGACGGTCTCATCCATGACCACCACTGCGGCGGTACCGAGTCCCAAGCATCCATATTTTCCGGGTCCGTTAAAATCGAGCGGGCAATCGAATTCCGCCGCAGTCAACAGACCCATGCTGATCCCGCCGGGGATCGCGGCTTTGGCCTTGCGGCCCTGGCGAATGCCGCCGCCGAAATCGTTGATCAATTGATTGACGGTGATACCGAGCGGCGCTTCGTAGCAGCCCGGCTTGTTCACGTGGCCGCTCAAGCAATAAAGTTTCGGCCCGTAGCTGCCGGCATCGCGAGGATTTTTCGGGTCGGGTGCCACGCCAATCGACTTGAACCAGTCTGCTCCACGAGCGGCAATCTGGGCGACGCATGCGACGGTCTCAACGTTGTTCACGACGGTCGGCTTGCGAAACAGGCCCTCCACAGCCGGGAACGGCGGCTTGATTCGCGGCCACGCGCGGCGGCCTTCGATGCTTTCAATCAAGCCGGTCTCTTCACCGCAGATGTACGCTGCAGCGCCTCGATGCGGGAAAATATCAAGCGAATAGCCGCTGCCCAGGATGTTCTTTCCCAAATATCCCGCGCGGTAGCATTCATCGATCGCGGCCTGCACCCGCTGCCATGCAGTCGGGTATTCATACCGCATGTAAAAGTAAGCAGTGGATGCCTGCGTCGCGAAACAACTGAGGATCACCCCTTCCAGAACCTGGTGTGGATCGAGTTCCATCAGGTAGCGATTGTTGAACGTGCCCGGTTCGCTCTCGTCCGCGTTCAGGCAGAAGTAAATCGGACCGGGATGATCTTTGGGAAGAAACGTCCACTTCAAACCGGTCGGAAATCCTGCACCTCCACGCCCCCGCAAGCCGCTGGACTTGATCAGTTCCTTGAATGCGTCGGGCGTCATGGAGCCCAGCACTTTGCGCAGCGCGCTATAGCCGCCGCCGGACTCGTACACGCGCAGTGTGTGACTGTCTGGCTTCTCGATGTTCGCGAGCAAAACAGGTTGAAAATCCATCACTCGGCCTTCCCCAACTGATTGACCTCCAGCTGATCGACGAATTCATTCAGTTTCTCTTTCGTCAGGCAGCGATGCAGGTCGGTGCCCGCAAGCATGCACGGGGCATATTCGCATGCACCCAGGCATTCCGCGTATTCCAACGTGATTCTGCCGTCCGGCGTGGTCTGCCCGGGCTGAATGCCGAGCTTCTCCGAGAGGTGCTTCAGCATGTCATCGCCGCCGAGCAGGTGGCAGCTCACCGAGCGACAAACCCAGGCACGGACCTTGCCGTGCGGCGCGTCTTGCTTGAAGAACCCGTAGAACGACAGGGTGTCTTGCACATCGGCCGGCGCCAGGTCCAGGATCTCGGCGATCTCCACAACCGCTTGCAACGAAACTTGCCGCAACCGCTCATGGACGATGTGCAGCGCCGGCAGGGTCACGGCCTGCTTCGATGGATATCGAGGCAGGAGGGCCTTGATTTCGGCGATCATGTCGTCGGTCAGGATCCGCTGGGTCGCTGTGCTCATTGCGTTCTCGTCCTCTACCGATCCAATTCCGCGGCGATAATGTTCAAGCTGCCCAAGACAGCCACGACGTCGCTGAGCGTATGGCCGCGGATCAACTTGGGGAACAACTGAAAGTGAATGAAGGAGGGCGGCCGACAGCGAGCACGATAGGCCACATCGGTGCCGTCGCCGGTGACAAAAAAGCCCAACTCTCCATTGGGAGACTCGATTGCCGCGTAGCATTGATCGTGCGGCACTTCGAAACCGCGATTCGTCATGATCAGTTCGAAATGCGTGATGGTGCCTTCGATGGTCTGATAGACCTGCGCCTTGTTCGGCAACGCAGCCCGCTCGTCGACGCCAACGTTGATCGGACCCGACGGCAGGTTTTCGATCGCTTGGGCGATGATTTTCAAGCTTTCCCGCATCTCCGCCATCCGAACGTAGTAGCGGGCGAAGCAGTCGCCGGCTCGTCCGCAGCAGACTTGGAAATCGAAGTCGTTGTAGGCGAGATACGGTTCGTCTTTTCGCAAGTCACGTGTGACGCCGCTGGCGCGAGCAACCGGTCCCGAGGCGCTCCAGTTGATCGCCTCTTCTTTGGTCAAAACGCCCACGCCTTTCATGCGATCGACAAAGATGCGATTGCGGTTCAGCAATCGCTCCATGTCGTTCAGCGTGTTCGGAAACGTCTGCACGAACGTGCGGATCTTCTCGATGACTTGCGGCGTCATGTCCTGCGACGCGCCGCCGACTCGGGTGTAACTGGTCGTGAATCGAGCGCCGCAAAGCGTCTCCATGATGTCGTAGATGCGTTCGCGCTGATAGAACGCGTACAGGAAGAAGGTGAACGCGCCGACATCCAGTCCCATCGCGCCGGTGGAGAGCAAATGGTCGCTAATGCGGGCGAGTTCGGCGATGATCACCCGCACGTACTTGCAGCGCGGTGTCAGATCGATCCCCATCAGCTTCTCGACCGCGCCATGCCAAGCCACGTTGTTGGCGATCGGCGAAATGTAGTTCATGCGGTCAGTGACGGTGACGTATTGGTTGTAGTTCAGGTGCTCTCCGATTTTCTCAAAGCCGGAGTGCAGGTAACCAATGTCGGGAATCGCCTCCACGACGCGTTCGCCGTCCAGTTTCAGGACGATTCGCAGCGTTGTGTGCGTGGCCGGATGTTGGGGACCGAAATTGAGCGTCCAGAGGTAATTCTCAGAACCCTGGTCGGCAGTTTTCGAGGCGAGCGTCAGCGGCATGTGTCGGTTTCCTTCCGCGGCAACCCCAAAGGTCAAGCCTCTCCGCGCGTAATGGCCGTGAAGTTGTGCCGTTCGCCACGCCCCTGCAGCGGATAGTCTTTCCGCAGAGGAAAAGCGGTGAATTCGTCCGGCATCAAAATTCGGCGCAGGTCGGAGTGGCCTTCAAAAATGATTCCAAACATGTCGTACACTTCACGCTCCATCCAGCCCGCACCCGCCCAAAGCGGCTCGACTGACGGCACGGTCAAGTTCGGTTCGTTGAGCGGCACACGAACGGTCAATCGCCAGTTCTCCGCCGTGTTCGTCATCAGGTAGATCAACCCGAAGCGATCCAGGGCGTCGCGATACTTTAAATAGTCAACGCACGACACATCCACGAGGTAATCGCAACCGTGGGACTGCTTCAGTTCCGCCATCACACCGCCCAAGATCTCGACCGGCACTACCAGGCGGATCTGGTCACGAAAGGTGCTCGTCGTAATCG
>JBJOLO010000128.1:0-2647 GCA_046045565.1 Planctomycetota bacterium
CGGCAAAGAGCATCAGGTCGCGGTTGCGAAGAAAGGGTTCGCCAACTTCGAGCAATCGTTCGACTTCTCGGAGGGCCCCGAAGCATCGATCGTCGTGAAGCTCTCCGCGGCATCAGCCCCGCCTTCCCAAGTTGCGACCAACGCGAACCCCAAATCGAATTCAGCACAACCGCCCAAGCAACCCGATCCGCCCCCTTCAGGGCTAGGCGGAGCGCTCAACCCAGATCTGGCAAACAACGATCCCAACGCGAGTGCACCGGGGGTCAAACCTACGGGCAATTCGGGAAGCGATCTGACGATCGATCCACCGAACTTGAATCCCAGCGGCAGTTCGACGGAGAAACCGCCTGCGAATACCAATCCACGCGAAGCAAGGACCCTGATCGTCGGCCTCGGCAAAGACGAGTTACCTGACATCAACATCGCGATACAAAGAGCTCGCGCTGGTGACACCATTTTGATTCGCCATCGCGGGCCACTGGAAATCGCGCCGACCGACCTCAGTGGCAAGACCCCGTTGACGATCAAGGGCGATACCCAAGACGGCATTGATTTCTGGCCCATCCTACGACAGACGATAGTTCATTGGGAAAACCCGCGGTTAAAGGACACTTTTCCTGGGTGGTTTTTCGGCAGCAACATCGATCTGACGTTCGAAAAAGTGCACCTCGGTTTTGGAGGACCGCTGCGACAACGTGTCGATGCCGGGTTTCGAGCCGAATCAGGGAACGTAACTTTCACGAATTGCACAGTCACCGCAGCCACCAGCGGGGCGATCGACTGTTTCGAGAATGATCGCATTCCGTTGGTGCGAATGGATGGCAGCGAGTCGAGTGTCTTCCAGGTGAAGTTCGATCATTGTGTCATTCGTGGCGGAAGACTCGGACCGGCGATTCGCTGCGACGGCAAGACGATTGCCAACATCGAGGCGAACAATCTCTTGTGGGCTGGTGGATTTGACTCGTGGTTCGAAGCGGAGGGATCAGGTCCGCATTCGCTGAACCTGACGAACAGCACGCTACTGGGCATGCAATCGCTGGCATCGCTCGCCGAGTCCGCACTATCCTCCACTGCCGAACCAGCACTCAAGCTCGCGACCAAAGACTGCATTCTCTTGGGCGCTTATATGAACCCGTCAACCTTATTTCGCGTTAAGTCGAATCCCGGAAGCGTCCCGGAAGTGGAACAGTTTGCCAAAGGAGTCACGTGGCAAGCCAGCGACGTCGTACTGCATCAACTGCTTCCCAAGGCGAAAGGTGCGAACAAATCAACGGCGTTAAAGTCGCTGGCGACGGCCTTTAACCTTCCCGTCGAGACGTTATCGGATGCCGATCCGGGTTTTCGCGTGCGACCTGCCGCGCCGGAGATGCAAGATATCGACGCGCGTGATTTTCAGGTGAACCATCGCAATATCAAGAACCTATCGGCGACCATTGGCGTTGTGATAGACGAGCTTCCACCGGTATTGGCGGGACTCGTCGAGCATGCAACGGAGCCGGAGTCCTTGTCGAAGCCGCGTGGCAAGCCACGAATATTGCAGGTCAACAAAAAGAATGGTCCGTTCAGGTCGCTCGAAGAGGCCTTCGCGAAACTGGGCGAAGACGACATCATTGAAATCACCGACAGCTCGACGTATTTCCCCAAACAGAATTTCGGACTGACTTCGAAACTGGGAGTGCTCCACGTCGATCAATTCGGTCATTTTTGCATGCGTGCCAAGGAGGGCGCGGAACCGGTCATTGTGTTGCGTGATGTGGAGCAGGACGGGGCGTTACCCAAACTGGACGATAACTCACCATCCTTGATCCTGTTCCATCTGAATTGCGTCTCGGTCAAACTCGACGGTCTACGCTTTCGCGCGGCGATGCAGCGACAAACATCGCATTCGTTCATCCACACGACCGCAACGGCTTTGCGGATCACAAATTGCTCGTTCCTCGACGTGTCTGCCGCACCCCATGCGACAGTGTTCCCACAACAGAACAACGGACTCGCTATCATCCTTCCGGGGAATTGGCAACCTTCGCCTCGCAATTATCAAGCCTCGAACGTCAGTGTTTGGATCGAGAATACGGTGTACATGCGACCGCGTCCGCCTTCGAGTCTCACGATTGGAAAGACGGTGCGAAGCTTGGAAACCGCGATCAATGTGCGAGGGGCGAGGCAGATCACGTTGCGGAATAGCACGTTCGGCACCAACGTGTTTGCGTTGCTCTCGCAGAACGATGGCATGGAATCGATTCGGTTCGAGAACTGTACGGTTTTCGGCCGCCCGTTGTTTGTGTCGAAGATCGAACGCGAACGGCAACTCCCGGTCGTGGAATTCAGCGAGAACTTGATCCTCGCTCCCGACAATCCGATCCGTTTCGACAAAGGTGGATTGGTCGATCAAATCACCCCAACAGGCCGTGACAACGCGCTATGGCTGGCCGATGGCAGGTTGACGCCCCAAACGCGGAACACCGATTCGCTCAAGCTGATTCCCGGTCCGGTGATGAAATTGCCTCCGCCCTACATGAACGGAATCGATGTTCCTGCGGACGACAAAGACAAGGACGCGATCGCCAAGCAGCTAAAACTGAAGTCCAATCAAGATGCCGGCAAAATGGCACCCGATGGCGGGCCGGTAGGCATGCGGTTCGACCGC
>JBJOLO010000173.1:0-2710 GCA_046045565.1 Planctomycetota bacterium
CGCGATTCGTGGTTCCGCAGGGGTGGTCAGCGCTTCATCCGAAAAGGTAAAGCCTGACGAAAAACAGATGCGCGGCTTGTGGGGGGGGAAACCGGAACGCTAGACTTGAATGGTATGCACCGGTTCGGCGGCCGTCATGCGGATCCCAATGACAATACGGAGCGGCAAACCGCTCCGCACTCCACGGCTGCGCAGAAACGCGTGGCGACCGCTCCCGTGCCGAGTCGCACCATGGAGCATGCATCGGCACCGCCCGCGACACGGGATGACAACCTTGAGTTCTGGCTCGACGGTGAAGCGTTGATCTGCCGCTGTCCCGACTGCAGCGCACCGATGTCAGTACGCCTGTGGCTGATGCTCGCCGATTGCTGGCGTTGCGGTGCGAGTATCGAGCTGGATCAGGAACAGGAAAAGCGGGTACGGCAACTGTTTGCCGAACCGCCGTTAGTTCGAGGTGCTCCGAGTAGCGCTCGATCGTCGCCCGACCTCGAACCCCCGGTGCGCGATGCTTCGATACGTAGCCGTGCAGGCCACGATGGGTCTCGAACGCGTATCGACTCACCTGTGAACGCATCCGCAACGCGACCTCAGGTCGTCGTGCAGGAAGTGCCCGGTGCCGATTCGAAACGACCGCGAAGGTCCTCACCGCGAACGCGTTGGCTCGCCCGCATCATCGGTGCATTTCCCGCCTGGCTCGTCAGTTTCGTAATTCATCTGGTGGTGCTATTGCTGTTAGCCCTGATCTCGGTGACGGAGGAACGACCGGGAGTGGCCATCACTTTGTCGGCGTATGTTGGTTCGGAATCCCGGTCCGGAGAGGTGAGTGTAGAGGTGGATCCGAACGACGAGCTATCGCATGTGCAACTGCTGCCGGACAACATGGATTTGAAAGACAAGAAGTTTCGCGAGGTCATTATCGCGGCGGATCAGCTTGCGAGGGAGTTGCGGATTGATCCCAACGCCGCGAATTCGCAACTACCCGATCTGGGGCGAATTAAACAATGGGCAGCTTCGTCCGATCCGATCCGTCGCGGATTGGCAGTTCGAGATCCACGTTTCCGAGTGCAGGTTGCGAAGCAGGAGGGTGCAACGACCTTAACCGAAGCGGCCGTAGCACGAGCTTTACAATGGCTGTCGAAGGAGCAAGTCGGCGACGGCCATTGGGAGTCGCGCGACAAATCGTGGAACGTTGCGGAAACAGCGTTGGCGCTACTGCCATTCCTAGGTGCGGGGCAGACGCCCGCGGCTGGGCGATACCAGGATACGGTTTCCAAGGGACTGCGATGGCTTATCGCCCAGCAAAAACCCGACGGTGACTTACGAGGCAGCGGTGGGGATCAACCGGGCATGTACGGGCACGGCATCGCCACCATTGTGTTGTGTGATGCGTACGGCCTTACCGGAGACGAATTGTTGCGGAAGCCAGCGCAGAAGGCGATCGACTTTATCGTACGCGCTCAGTCAAAAGATGGCGGATGGCGTTACCAACCGCGACAGCCTGGGGATACGAGCGTCGTCGGTTGGCAATTGATGGCGTTGCAAAGTGCCAGGATGTCCGGGTTGCAGGTCCCCGATGAAACTATGGAACTCGCCAGCCATTACCTCGACCGGGCTTCCTCACAAGGAGGCGCGCTCTACGCTTACCAACCCGGCAATGCACCGACTCCCACGATGACGGCCGAGGGCTTGCTGTGTCGCATGTACTTGGGCTGGAGAAAGAACGAACCGGGATTGGAACGGGGCACCTCATGGCTCATGAAAGAGCATCTACCGAAGCCTTCGCAACGCAATGTCTACTACTGGTACTATGCGACACAAGTATTTCATCATTTCGGCGACACCCCCTGGGTTGTGTGGAATGAGCAGATGCGCGATGTGCTGGTGAGTTCACAAGTCGAAGCGGGGAGAAATGCAGGAAGTTGGGATCCCGATCATGATCCCTGGGGCCGGACCGGCGGCAGGATTTTTCAAACGGCCCTCTCGGCCTGCACGCTTGAGGTGTATTACCGCCATGCGCCGATCTACCGTCAGATCAAGCTCGACTAATCGAATGGTCGCCTGAACTAATCGATGCGACGGTACTCGCCGAAGTTCCTGGCCGCCAGTTGCTGCATGAACTGCTCCAAGCCGCCGACTTCTTCGTCCGCTCCTCCGAATAGTCCGATGGCGTTGATGGTCAATCGTCGCACGCTGTTCCGTTGGGAAATTGCTTCCAGTATGCGCAGGGGCTGCACGATGGTACCCGAACTCGGCTCGCCGTCCGATAAGAAGTAAATTGCCTCCACGTCGGCATGCAGATGCATGGCGGTAAGGAGTGCATCGTAGGTGGCTGTTCGACCGGTTGGCTGCTGAGCAGCGACAAAGGCAGCGGCGTTCGCTTTCCACTCGTTTGACGCCGGCGCGAGTGATTCATGCCATGCATTCACGCTGCTGTTGAAGATGATGATATTGAACAGCGTCGTCTCGGGGATCTGCTCAATCGCCCGAATCAGCTCGCGTTTCGCGATTGCGATACGAGGTTCGCGCATGCCGGTAGCCATGCTTTTCGACGTATCGAGTACAAAAACCAATCGTTTTGCATAAACGGGAAGCCCGTAATACGTGGGTGTGGAGTCGGCGTATCGAGAAGGGCTGGCTTCCTGTCGCTGAAATCGAAATCCGGCTTCTTGCTTTGTCCACCACTGACTCCAGGCAACGTGATCGAGACCGT
>JBJOLO010000216.1:0-27618 GCA_046045565.1 Planctomycetota bacterium
GGCCAGGGAGCGGCGCGGCCGTTGTGACTCGGTATGTTTACGATGGCGACGATATCGCGCTGCAGTTCGATGGGTCGAATAATTTGACTCACCGCTATCTGCATGGCCCAGCCGTTGATCAGATTCTGGCCGACGAACAGATCGGCGGGACGCTTTTGTGGCCGCTGACGGATAACCTGGGGACGGTTCGCGATCTCGTGAACTCCAGCGGCACGGTGCAGAATCACATCAAGTACGATTCGTTCGGCAAGGTCACATCGGAGTCGAATTCGGCGGTCGATCACATCTACGCCTTCACAGGCCGCGAGCCGGATGAGGAGACGGGGCTGCAGTACCACCGGGCACGTTATCTCGATGTTGTGGTGGGGAGGTGGGTGAGTGAGGATCCGACGGGGTTTGCTGCAAAGGATTGGAACTTGGCTCGGTATGTTCATAATCGCTCGCTATTGCGAGTGGACTTGACTGGTCATGCTGAGCAACCGCCGTCGCTCCAAGTGGTTACAACGTCCATGACACTGGATGATCCACTCGTGCCGGTGCCTGCTGTTCCCAATAACGGCAGGCCAGCGCCACCCGGAGGTTTTTGGAACTCATTCGGAAGTAGCCTCTGGTCTATTAAGCAAGGAATCGTGGGTACATGGCAGTGGGCAACGGGAAACCCAGCGAGCATCGACACATTTCAAAGTGCCTACGAAGCCGGACCGTTAGGTCAGACGCAGAACTCTAGCGGTATCTACTATTGGGGAACAAGGGTCTCTCTCGGGGTTTCTGTGGGTGCCATAGCCGCCGCCGGTGGAGTTGGGATTTGGGAAGCAGCAGGAGGTGCGACATATTCGATCGGAATCGGAACCAGCGCCAGTGGTGGCGCCACAGTTGTTTTCGGAACGAGCCCATATGGAGCCGGTGTTGCTGGAACGACTTGGTACACCGTTCCGGCAGTGGGCACGTGGATTATTGGTGCTTCACATGAAGTTATGGCAGGTGCATGGACTCTTACGGGTTTCCCAGTTCTCTTCCCAGGATACGCCGTTGGAGCACCCTCGGCCATGTATTGCTTTACCGCGGCAGCAAGGGCGTTTTTGCGTGGGTGGGGCGGGCCGTGAAACAACGAATGCTGGCATTTGCCGTTTCCATTGATTTATTCGAGACTTGGCCCGAATTGGCAAGGGCGGCGAATTTTGCTGTCGAAGACCTGTCGCTCCCATTCGAAATTCGATTTCCCGATAAGAATGACAGCCGGATCCCATCTCGCTCAGGGAAAGTACTAAGTGGCGGCTGCGCAATAAGAGTCTGCCCTGCAGCAGGACCGCCACTTACATCAACGTCCCCAGTTGCTGGAAAACTACTTTTACTTCTCTACCCCTCGGTACGTGATTCCGCCGATTCAAGCCTGGTTCGCGACTTTTCCGAATTCCTAACCAGTCGCGGCGCAATCGCGATTCCAACACCGGAGCACAGGCCCTGCTTCTGGAATTATTGACCGTCCTGTTCGAAAATTCCGTCGACCGGGATTCCACCAGCACAAAACCGCAGATCAGCCGAAGCTAGCGACCTACGAAAGCTACGGTGCACATTGAAATGAAGCGACCACTGCCCACTTCGAACAACGAACGCAGCGATTCGGTGCATTCGCGCCCACGTTCAGCGCTGATCGGTCATCGTTCGAATCCTGGAGCACTAACGTCTCGTGCATTCCCACATCCCCCGCTGGCTGCTCCACGCCGCCACCGCCGCGATCGGCCGCAGCGCTTTCTCGGTGAGCATTTCTCTTCCACTCGCACTGGCCGACACGAAGAGCAGCGCCTCCTGGATGTCCGGCGCCAGGTTCAAGAGATTCATGATCTGCGTCAGCCGCGCCCGGCTCACGTGCCCGATCCGTGCCAACTCGGCCTGGTCCGCCACGACGCCGTCGCGGATCAACTGGGCGAACCGGATGGCCAGCGCCATGAGGCGGGCGATGCGAGGCACACGACCCACAGGCGTCTGGCTCTCACCAGCCACCCGAGCCTTCTTTCGGCCTCCGCGCCTCTGTCCGAATTTCACTTTCCGTTCAACGGTGATCATGCCGCCTCCTCCTTGCTCGCCGCCAACTCGGCGGCCAGCGTCTTGATGCCACTTGGCCGGAACGTGATCGCAACACGGCCGGCCTGGCCGTCGTAGGCGACCTGGTCCACGAGTAACTCGACCACTCGGGCTTGTTCACGCGGGGACAGGGACACCCACAGGGCGTCGAAGTCCGCCAAGGCCGTCACCACGTCGGATTCGTCGACCAGGTCGGTCGCCAGTTTCGCCAGTTCGTCGTCGATCTGGGTCACCCGCTGCTCCGCGTCCCGGATGCGATCCTGTGCGTCGGTCAGGCGTCGATCGCCGGGAGTGCACTCCGCCGCCAATCGGCCGATCTCCGCGTGGAAGTCGCGGAGCCTTCGCACCAGTACTGCCCGCTCCGATTTCAGGCGGTCGATTTGCTCTTCCGCCTCCCTTTGGGCCTGAACCAAGGTTTCCCGGATCACCTGCGGATCGCGACCAACGCACTTGATCTCGTCAATCACAAACCGCTCGATCTCACCGGCGGGAATGGACGGGGCCGGGCATGCATCCCAGCCGTGCGTTTGAGCCCGCTGGCAGACGTAATACCGGTACTGCCGTGGCCCCCGAGCCGTGAACGAGTGACTCATCGCACAGTTGCAGGTGGCACAACGGAGCATCCCGCGTAAGAGAGCCGCGTGTTTCGTCCGCGTGGCCCGTCCTCCGCTACGTCCGTTCCGCTTCAGGAGCGTCTGCGTTTCCGCGAATACCCGTTCGTCCACGATCGGCGTCTGTTCCCCGTCGTGGACATCATCCTTGTGGCGAATCTTCCCGATGTAGGCGACGTTCGTCAGCAAATCGTACAACGACTTCTTGTTGAACGGCCGTCCGCCCCGAGCGGTACTCTTTCGCGTCGTCCAGGATTTTGTCCGCCAGCCCCGCCCGTTCAGTTCCTTCGCGACATCGAGCACCGATCGCCGATCCAGGTACAGCCGAAAGATCTCGCGGACGCGTTGGGCCTCGGCTTCGTCCACGACGAGTTTCGTGTCCACCACGGTGTAGCCCAAAATCGGCATGCCGCCAGCCCATTTCCCCTTGCGGCGAGCGGCGGCGATCTTGTCTCGCGTCCGCTCCGAGATCATCTCCCGTTCGAATTGGGCGAATGACAGTAGCACGTTCAGGATCAATCGCCCCATCGAAGACGCCGTGTTGAACGCCTGGGTGACGCTGACGAACGAGACCTTGGCGTGGTCGAAGGCCTCCATGATCTTGGAAAAATCTAGGAGCGATCGGCTCAGGCGGTCGACCTTGTACACGACGACGCAATCGACCTTGCCCGCGTCGATGTCTGCCAAGAGACGTCGGAGAGCGGGACGCTCCATGTTGGCCCCCGTGAATCCGCCGTCATCGTAATGATCCGGCAGGCAGATCCAGCCCTCGTGCTGTTGGCTGCGGATGTACGCCTCGCCGGCGTCCCGCTGGGCGTCCAGCGAATTGAATTCCTGCTCGAGGCCTTCTTCCGTGGACTTCCGGGTGTAGATCGCACACCGGATCACGGGAGCTGCTGGTTTCGTTTCTCTCTTGCGGCTCATTCTTCCCCTCCATTCCGGCGAAGGCCAAAGAAGTGAAACCCGTTCCAGTGCTTCCCAGTGACCGCCTTGGCGACACCTGTGAGCGATTTGTACCGCTCGCCCTCGAACTCGAATCCGTCCGCAAGCACGGTCACACGAATGGTTCGTCCCTTGTAATCACGCTTGAGGGCCGTGCCCGGCAGCAACCTGGTGCCCGGTTTGAGCGAGGTTGCGATGGCGACTGTTCGTTCGCCGGCGTCCGACTCCGGCTTCCGCTGCCGCGGTGCCGTTACCCGCAGATCGGCGTCGTTCGCCAACTCCATCGCCCGCCGCAGGGCTCGTTCCGAAAGGCCGCCTTCGACGTTCGCCTGCATCCGCCAGGCGATCCGTTTGATCAGCCACTCTTTGTGCCGGCTGTTGGTTCCCTCGCCGAAAACCTCAGCGAATTTCGTCCGCAATTGGTCGACGGTCATTCGCTCCATCGCCGCGACCTCCTTGGCGATGTTCAGTCGCGGACGTGCGACAGTAAAATCAGACGTAGCCATGACGTGCCCTTTCTCAAATAAGTGGTTGTCGTGAGAGCCGGCGAGGCGGTCTCAGCACCTGGTAGGCTCGCTTCTTTCGGCCTCTCTGGCCGTTAACCCGATACGACCACTGAGCACGGTTTTTCGGGGCACATCAAGGCGTCCGGCTGAGGATTCTGCACGGTCGCCAGTAGCGGCTCGCAGTTTCCGCAGACGCACCACGCCGGCGGCGAGAATGGTCACCAGTTCGCGGCGACGCTCGTCTGACGACATGCGGGACGGGTCGTGAGAAATAGGCATGCTCGGACTCCGGCGGAACACTCACAAGCGTTGGGCAAACTCCATGTCTGTTAACAACCCGGTCGCGGCAGCAACTGACGAAATCGGTGGACGGATTTGGAAGAAACGAACCGTTCCAGACGTCGCAAATCGCTGGATATCAAGGCGTTCTGTCGATATTCAAAAAAACGCAAGCAGGGTATTGCGTGCCCGAAAACCGAGGCTAGAATTGTGCCCGCAGTATACGAATGTATACTTCGTTTCATTCCGGTGCCGGGATAGACGGGCTCCGGGGATCGATGCGGCTCACCCCGATCTAACGCCGCTCAGCCAGCGATCGAATGCGCCAAGAGCGTGTCCCGCTGCGCGCGTAGCGATCGTTTGGAGGTAGCCGTCATGGCTTCACGTCAGTTTTTACTCCATTCTGTCCTGCGGTTGGTCCCCAACGTGTTGCTGCAGGAACTATTCGCCAAGCTCGGCCACCCGGATTTCTATCCAGGTTGGGAGAAACGCAAGGAAAGAGAGATCGGTCCGATCCTCGATTACCTGGATACGCAGCCGCGTGAGAAGTTCGACGAAATAGAAAGCGCGCTGCGAAGCGTGGCGGAACTTGCCAACGAACGCGGGATGGAGTCCTTGGTCGACGCGTGCTCCGTCTGTGGCGAGCCGAATGTGTTGGAGCCGGTGCCCTGCTGGGTTTCCGTGTGGGGGCGGTCCATGTTCATGTGGCTCCGTCATCGGACCGTCTTTGAAAAGGCCCAGATCATCCACCAGGTCGATCACATGACCTGGTGGCGAAAACGGAACGATCTGCCGAGGAATACGCCTGACGCATCGCCAGCCGCGATTGACGAGTTGGCGGGTGACATCTCAGCATTGCTCAAGGCTCAGGGACGCGGCAAGGACTGCACCGTCGAAATGCTCACGCGGGGCGACGTTGATTACTTCTGCGCGTTTCCCGACGACTTCGTGCAGAACGTCCTGATCCACGACGAAGATCACAAGCTCGCTCCGGCGACTTTCCGGCGTACGCTGCAAATCGTGTTCGCGTACGATCGCAAGGAAGGATCGCTGGAAACGTACGCCAAGCTGACCAAGCCGATCAAGGAGCGGCTAGAGGTGCTCTTCGCCAAGGCGATCCTGCATTGGGACCTGGACGCCTACGATCCGGACGCCGCCTACGAGCTGGACCAGCTCAAGGATGCGTGGTTCGACCTGTCGACCGATCCAACAGATCAAATCCAGGTCCGCATTCGCAAACTGCGGCTCTCTGGCAAGAACAGCGGCCGGCGCGTGTTGATCGAAGTCGACGACGCGGACCCGGACGACGATATCCACAAGGCGATCGCCGAGTGCGTCCACCTCGAAGCGGTGCCGTTGTCGGAATGGCACGTGACGCAGGTCACGTTCTGCTTTGAATTCCTGCCGATGGTCGGTCGCAAACCGGGTCGGCAGAGTTTCGACGTGGGCTACCCACACTCATGCAGCTTGCGGAACGCCCGCCCCGAACGAGTCGAAATCATCCAGAAGTACCTGAAGCGATGGAAGATCGACCTTGTCCAAGCCCCTGCTTCCGATTTTGTCCCGATGGGAAGTTAACCCGTCGGCAATTTACGCCAGGGAAGCATACGGCGAGCTTCGTGAGGTCTTCGGGACCCTCCGCGATCGTTCACTGGTGCGCCCGATGACGCCAGCCGGCGCGGCCGACTGCAGCGAGTGCAGTCGGCGCTGCCGGGTGGAATTCATCGCCGACCAATCCGGCGCGATGCACGGATTCATCAACTGTCCGGACTGCGGCCTCGCGAAGGTGTCACCGAAACAGCTGGAGCGGTGGGAGATCGATACGCCGATGCTACTGGCCGCTGTCTTCTCCGACACGGTGCTGTCCATTCAACAACGTGTGTCGAACCACCTCTGGCAGGTCGGTAAGGCGATGTGGGCCGGCCGATCCCGCGAAGTGTGGTTCGTCCGAGCTTTCCGGCGTGGGCAAACCAATGATGTATCGAGCATGCTGCGGACCAGGCTTAAGGCGATTGTCTTCGCGCCCACGGTGGCCGGCGCCGAACGCTGGGCCGAAGCGGCGGGCAATCTCGTGATTCCACTAGAAGCGGCGATCTCGCTGGACGCCGGTCTTATCCGCCTCGACACCGAGTTCGTCGAGGGCCGGATCCTCGACGCCGGTTGGGGTGCCGAGGCTACGCCGCAACGCCCACCGAAAAAACGGGCGGATCGTGCAGCCAACATTGAATCGTTGGGAAAGGCGTTGATCGAGCATTTGCGATCAGCTCGCGACTATGCCTTCGCCACCAAAGAGCAGTCCGGGCAACCGCAACTCCTGCCCAGGCCCACGCAGAAGGCGTTGGGACTCGAGGTGGGACTCACCGAAACGGACGTCAGCCGATGCTTGAAAGATCCGGAGGCCCGTGAGCTGCGACTCTACTGGAACGTGGCCGTCGACTTGGACCGGATCATGACCTGGAAGGGGGCCGTCAGCACGGGGCGAAAAACGTAGCGTCTTGCAGTTGCGCCGATTTCGTGCAAATGCAAGACGAGAAATCGTAACTCCTAACGACCTGCGGTAAAGCGACTTGCGTCGCCCCGCAGGTTTTTTTGTGCGATTTGCTGCAACTCCGGCGGCGGGTGTCGTCGTGCAACGGGCACGGCGGGAAACACCACCCCGCTGGAGATTGCGGAATGAAGACTCAACAGAGCAACAGTGGCATCGATGCGTTCACCTTGGCGTACGTGCGCAAGCGAGCGAGGCAATTGATCGGCAAACACGGGTTCCGTGATAGCGATCGGGACGAGATCGAGCAGGCTCTACTCCTCAAACTCGCAAAGCGTCTGCATCAAGCCGACTCGGACGATCCGAAATGGAAGGCGTACGTGGCGACCGCCGTCAGCCACGGCATCGCCAGCATGATCCGGGACAAGCAGGCCGAGAAGCGCGACCACCGCAAAACCAGTTCGATCAACGCCCTCGTTGGCAAGGACGAAGATGGGCCGGTCGCACTTTCCGACACCATCGGTCCGAGTGAGGCAAACGCCCGCCTTGGGATCGCGCCCCGCAGCGACGCCGCCATGGCGGAGCTCGGCATGGACGTCACCGACGTCATGACTCAGCTTCCCGATGACCTGCGTGACCTGTGCGTCAGGCTTCAGCACAGCTCCGTGTCGCAGATCGCCCGCGACATGGGCGTGCCGCGAACGACCATCAGTGCCGCCGTGGGGAGGCTCCGCGCCCACTTTGAACAAGCTGGCATGCGTCGCCATCTCTAAAAACTTTTCGATCGTCGTCGTCAGGTTGCTGCTGGACCGGGTTGTTAGGGAGTAGGCGGCGGTGAGACATGGACGCGAATTACGCCGCCAAACGACCGCACGTGGGGGGCGTGCCTCCGTTGCGATCGCTCAAGGATGCGAAGCGATCGCCGAGGCCACACTTCGCTCGCCCACGTGCGGTTTTTTTCACTGCCAGTACTCCATCGATGGAGCTTCCGAAGTGAGTAGCACAGTCGTCCCCATCACACGAGAACTGTTTGGGAGCTTCCCCAACATGACACGGAAGAAACGCACGTGCCTCAAGTGCAATCGACTCTTCGATTCGATGGGGCCCGGCAATCGCATTTGTAAGCGTTGCCAACACATCAACGCCAAATTGCCTCGCTTCACGGAGGAACAGTTGCAGAAACAGCGTGGTGTGAAGCGGCACAACGGCGAAACCATCGAACCGATCTAGGACTGACGTTTATCGGAGCATTTCTTATGTCTCAACTTGCACCCAGCCCACCCGACAAGAGCGTGCTGACGTACTCGGCACTCAACACGTTTCGCAACTGCCCGAGAAAATACAAACATCGCTACCTGGACAACCTGCGACCGCGAGAGAAAGCGGAGTCGCTGTCGTTCGGCAGCGTAATCCACGGGGCCCTGGAACTCTGGTATCGATTGCCGGCTGACGATCCCAACCGCCTGTGGACGGTGCTGGATTCCATCGACCAGCAGTTTCCACTCCGTGCCGGCGACGAAACCCAGAAAGCACCGTGGCATCTGGCACGGGCGATGTTCACAGCGTATGCCGACCGCTACGCCGACGAGGACTTCGAGATCGTCGAGGTCGAGAAACCGTTCACGGGCGAAATCCGCAATCCGGAAACGGGCCGTGCCAGCCAAACCTTTCAGATGGCCGGCAAGGTGGACGCAATCGTGCGACGCCCGGACGGCATGTATCTCCTCGAGCACAAGACGGCGTCTTCGATCGACGCCAACTACCTCGACAAGCTGTGGACCGACACGCAAATCGCCTTGTACTCGTTCCACCTGCGGCAACTCGGCTATCCGATCGTGGGCGTGATTTACAACGTGCTGCTCAAGTCTCGCTTGCAGCAGAAGGCGGGTGAGACAGAAGCCGAGTTCGAGGCACGCCGTGCGGAGCTGGCCGCCAAGAACAAAAGCGGCAAGTCGACAGCCAAGCAGCAGCTGCCAGAGTCGGACGAAGAATACCAAACTCGCCTGGCGGAATGGTACGCCCGGCCCGAAGCGTTCCACCGCGAGCACATTTATCTGTCTGAAGATCGCCTGGCCATGCTCCAGGACGAGGTCTGGGAGATCACCCAGCAGTACCTGGACGCCCGACGCCGTGGCAAGTGGTTGCTCAACACCTCGAGCTGCTTCTCGTACCAGCGGCCGTGCGAGTACCTGCCGTACTGCCAGTCGGGATTCAACCCCAACGTGGCGGACAACCTGTACGAGATCGTTCTGCCGCATGAA
Organism: Planctomycetota bacterium; assembly: GCA_046045565.1. Taxonomy (GTDB): domain Bacteria; phylum Planctomycetota; class Planctomycetia; order Pirellulales; family Pirellulaceae; genus VGZA01. Next base: position 9,167 of record JBJOLO010000216.1, read on the forward strand.
GAACTGACGAACACGGAATCCGAAGCACCCATTTTTTGAAAGGAGCACCCTGATGACTGTGACACTGCCCACCCAGCGAACGAAGCCGATCACCGATTTGACGAAGCAAACCATCCTGCTGTACGGAATGCCGAAGGCGGGCAAGTCGGAGATGGCCAGTAAGTTTCCCGACGCCATCTTCTTCGAGTGCGAACCGGGCCTGAATCACCTCGAAGTCTTTAAGGTTCCCACCAGCAACTGGGACGATTTTTTGGCCGCCTGCAAACTGGTCGCCCAAGGGGACCACCAGTTCAAAACCATCGTCGTGGATACAGTCGACAACGCCTTCAAGTTTTGTAGCGATTGGGTCTGTGCGAAACACGGCATCGAATACGAAGGCGACATGGGCCACGGCAAAGGCTGGGCCCTGGTCAAGAACGAATGGCACCGGGTGCTCACACGGTTGGCAAGCCTGCCGTACGGCCTGGTGCTGATCTCCCACGCCCAGGACAAAACGATCGAAACGCGGACGGGCGAATACACGAAGACGCAGCCGAGTCTGCCGGACCGCGCCCGCAATGTGGTCCTGGGCTTGGTGGACATGATCCTGTACTGCGACGCCGTACCGCGAAAGGATGCGGCAGGCAACGTCACGATCGATCGCGTGATGCGCACCAAGCCACATCCGACCTACGAGGCCGGCGACCGCACGGGCCGCCTGCCCGAGATCCTGCCACTGGATTACGACGCGTTCGTCAAAGCATTCACGTCAGCTGCACCCGTGATTCCTGGCAACGGACAGGCAGCCAAGCGTAACGAGCCGGGGAGCACCCAGAACGGAAAGGTTCAACGATGAACGACTACAACCACAACTCAGGCTCCGACAATGCGAACTTGGACTTGAGCGCGTTCGACGACGACTTCGCGTCGGCCGCATCGCCCAGCCTCGAAGAAGTGCCCGACGGCAAGTACCAGGTCCGCATCGAGGGCGTGCGGCTGGACCGCAGCCAGAAGGGCGACCCGATGATCAAGTGGGACTTGATCGTGATCGCCGGCAGCCAGGCGGGCCGCCACATCTTCAAGAACTCGGTGATCACGCCGGCTGCGTTGCCGTTCGTGAAGGGCGACCTCAAGACGCTCGGTTTGCAGCTGACGAAGTTCAGCGACTTGCAGCAACGGCTTGAGGAATTGCTCGATATCACGCTCGAGGTGACCAGGCGGACACGTGGCGAGTACACGAACGTGTACTTCAACAAACGCCTCCAGATCGCGGCGAATGCGGTTCGTCAGCAACCAGCGGACCAACTGCCGTTTTAGTCGCGACATGACGAGCTCCCAACGCATGAGTGCGATCGTGGGTGCGGCTGGGGCGGGATGGCGTGCCTGAGGGGAATGGAACCCGATGGCCAGACTCCCCGTGCCCGCCCCAGTTTTTTCCCTCTCAAGGACATGGATGTTCATGAACAGACTCGAATTGCCGTGGCCACCGTCAGTCAATCATTGCTTCAGCGTGATTCGGGGACGGCTGGTTCTATCAGCCGAAACGCGAGGATACCGGCAGGTGGTGCGGCAGCGAGTTCGTGCTGCTGCGAATCGAGTGGAGATTGGCCCGGTGGCCGTACGACTCGATCTGTTTCCACCGGATCGACGCCGTCGAGACGCAGATAACGTTCAAAAAACCCTCCTCGATGCGATGCAGCAGGCGGGCGTGTTTGTTGATGACTCTCAGATCGTTTGGTTGCTGACCGTCAAATCCACCGTCAAGCCAGGCGGCAAGGTCAACGTCAGCATCTGGCCGTTGGTTGGCGAGTTGCCGCCCGATGGTTTTTTCGCACCCACAGTTACGGAGATCACCACATGACGGATGCCCGCACTACCTTCCCGACCGGCGCCGTTCGCAGTGCGGACGCTAACGACGTACGGTTCGACCTGATCACGCCTGTCGGGCTGCGACGGCTGGCGGAGACCTGTGCCGAGGGAGCTGCGAAATACGGCGACTTCAATTGGCAGAAGGGAATCCCCGCCAGCCAGATGCTGAATCACGCCATTCGGCACATCTACCTGTGGATCGAGGGCGACGACAGCGAAGACCACCTGGCTCACGCGGCGTGGAACATCCTGGGTGTGTGCCATTTCGAGGAAGTGATGCCGGACATGATCGATGTGCCGGCGAGGAACTTTCCACAGTGGCACTCTGATTTTCCGTCCTCACCAACCCCGTGAAGTGGCGGCTTCCGGCTGCATACCAACCAGTAAGGAAACTCATCAATGAAACTGGATCTCGACAAAATCCGACTCGACGGGGCCACACAACCTCGGGCGGAACTGCTGATCGAAGTGATGGAAGACTACGCCGAGCAGATGCGGGCTGGCGTCGAATTCCCGGCCGTCATCGTTTTCTTTGATGGCACGGACTACTGGCTTGCGGACGGCTTCCATCGTATCGGGGCCTGGCGTCAGGTGCGGCCGAATGAACCGATCGAAGCGGACGTGCTTCAAGGGACGCAGTCCGAGGCCCAATGGTATAGCTACGGCGTCAACAAATCGCACGGGCTACGTCGGACCAGGGAGGATCGGGTCCGAGCCATCAAGGCAGCGTTGCGTCATCCAGAAGGGGCCAAACGCAGCGACAACGATATCGCCAGGCATGTGGGCGTAAGCGACAAGACCGTTGCCAAGTACCGAGCGGAGATGGAGTCGACTTCGGAAATTCCGAAGTCGTCCGGGCGAGCTGACGAGCAGTCGGCGACGCAACCGGCAGCAAGTCGCCCTCGCAAAGGTCGCGATGGCCGGACCATCAACACCGCCGAGATCGGCAAGGGCAAGTCCAAACGCCGCGAAGTCAAGATTTCGCCCAGAGCGATCATGCCCAAGCTGGGGCACAGTCCGCCGAACCCGATGATCCCTCTGCAATTCTCACCGCGGAATCCCCACACAGCTGCCGCCACTCTGATTCGTGAGTTTACCCGCGAGTGGGTCGAGCAGCTGATCCAAGACCTCAACGAATTTCTTTCTCAACAAGGAGCAGCCTAATGAACGCACCCCAAGATCCCCAACGCAGACCCTACAGCATCGTCATGGACGTCGATCAGTCTCAAGCCTTCCGCTGGCTCGAGGGCAACACTCACAATCGCCCAGTGAACCGGCTGCACGTGGAACGACTGGCTCGCGAAATGAAAGCTGGCCGTTGGCGGTTGACCCATCAGGGCATCGCCTTCGATACCACGGGCCTGTTGATCGACGGCCAGCATCGACTGTGGGCCATCATCGAGGCCAATGTCACCGTCACGATTCATGTGTTCTTCAATGAACCGACCGAGAATCGGCATGTGCTCGACACCGGGGAACGCCGCAGCAACCTGGATGTGCTCAACATCACCGGAGAGGTTGGCGAGGTTAACAACATGCTGCTCGCCACCATGAGATTCATGTTGTCGGGGCTGGCATCCAGTTTCAAGCGACAGACACCCGGCGAAGAGGCGGAGCACCTTGCGAGGCATCGATGTGCCTTGGATTTTGCGGTCGAGCATTTCGGCAGGGCGCCGGCCCGGAGCGTGGCCACGTCGGAGGTGCGAGCCGTAATCGCCAGGGCGTTCTACTCCGGAAACCACGCACGGCTGATTCACTTCTGCGACGTCCTGCGCAGCGGACTGAGCACCGGTGAGTCCGACCACATCATCGTGGCCTTGCGTGACTTTCTGGTTCAGCCCCGGCAAGCCGACAAGGGCGAGGCGTCCCGCCGCATGCGGTACGCGAAGACCGAGTGGGCATTGGCGTCGTTCCTGGACGGCCGTATTCCCAAACGCTTGTGCGTGAGCGACTTCGAGTTGTTTCCACTTCCCGAGGAAATCGAGAGGAAGCACCCCAGAGTGAGCAACGAGCCCAACGCAGGAGCCACAGCATGATGGATCTTAGTTGTGCGACAAGCTATCTCCAGGCCGGTTTGTGTGTGCTGCCAGCCAGTCTGAAGGAAAAACGCCCCGCCGTACCTCGGTGGAAGCCATTCTGTGGCCGTTTACCAACGCTGCAGGAATTGGAGGCTTGGTTCACCGAACCGCGCCCTGCGTGTGTGCTTGCCGGCAGCGTTTCGGGAAACCTGGAGCTACTCGATTTCGACCACCGCGGCGAATTGTTCGACCAGTGGGCGGAAGCGGTAGCGAAGGAATCCGAGGGGCTACTCGAGCGATTGCTCATCGAAACATCGCAGTCGGGTGGTCGCCACGTCATCTATCGCAGTAGCGAACCGGTGTCCGGCAATCGCAAGCTGGCCCAGCGGATCATTCCCGCAAAAAGTGGCGATGCGATGATTGTCGACGGCAAGTCGTATGTGCCGCGAAAGACGGGCGACCGCTATGAAGTCACCTGCACCTTGATCGAGACCCGTGGCGAAGGCGGACTATTCCTCTGTTCGCCGACGCCAGGTTACGAGTTGCACCAAGGGGCATTCAACGCCATACCGGTTCTGGATTCAACGGAACGAGCCATTCTGGTCGAAGCAGCCTGCTCGCTCAATGAATTGATTCCGACGCCAGAACCGTTTCCAGAGCTGTGCAACGGCAGCCGGCGTCCGGGTGACGATTTCAACGAGCGTGGTGATTTCAAAACGTTGTTGCGACGGCATGGCTGGACCCGAATCCGAAGCGGAGAAAATGAACAATGGCGACGCCCCGGGAAACAACTGGGCTGCAGTGCGACGCTCAAGGCCAATACCCTGTTTGTGTTTTCATCCAACGCTGCACCGTTCGAACCGGATCGAGCCTATTCGCCATTCGCGGCGTATGCCTTGCTGGAACACGGTGGCGATTTTCAGGCGGCAGCAGTTTCGCTGCGGGCAGAGGGTTACGGTGGCGAACTGGAGGAGGCGAACAACAGTAAGCAGGCAGAAAAACGACGCCGTCCACCAGCTCCCCCTGTTTCCCGTCCCGATCTCCCGTCAATTGTCATCGATGGTCGGCAGCTTAGCGAGCTGACAGACCAGGCGATGGCAGCAGTCGGCAAAGCCAATTCGCCGCCGACGGTGTTCGTGCGGTCGGGAACTGTCGCTCGCATCATGCGTGACGAACATGGCGTTCCCAGAATCGAACCGTTCGATCGCGTGCGGATGCGATGTCGCCTGTCGGAAGTCGCCAACTTCTTCACGCTCCGCAAGGGCGAAGGTGGAAGTTACGATCGGGTGGGCACGCATCCACCGCTTTCCCTGGCAGAAAACGTACTGGCTCAGACCAATTGGAATCTGCCGCCGTTGGCCGGAATCGCCCGGGCACCGATCCTGCGTCACGATGGCAGCATCTGCACGCAACCGGGCTACGATCCGATTTCGCGGCTTTATTACTGCCCCGATCCAGGACTCAAGCTGACGCCCATTCCCGAGTACCCGGATAGCAACGAAGTGCAGGCCTGCGTCGACATTCTGCAAGGTGTCATTAGCGATTTCCCGTTCGCGGATGATGCTAGTCGAGCCAATGCACTGGGCATCTTGTTCACGCTGTTGATGCGACCGGTGATCTCTGGACACGTACCACTGGCCATTGTCGACGCGCCGATGCAAGGAACGGGAAAGACGCTGCTCGTTACGGCCCTGGCAACCATCGCGGTGGGCAATGTTGCGTCAGAATCGATTCCATCCCGTGGCAATGACGACGAGTGGCGAAAAAAAATCACGTCGATCATGTTGGTGGGCTCGCCTTTCGTATTGCTGGACAACATTCCAGACAACACCACGATCGAATCGCCGTCCTTGGCAGCCTTGCTGACCTCCGACGAATGGGCTGACCGATTGCTCGGACGCAACGACGCCATTCGATTGCCTGCCAAGACGGTGTGGGCTGCGACGGGAAATAATCTCCGTGTGACCGGGGACATGCCTCGACGTAGCTACAGCATCCGCTTAGATGCCAACACGGAACGGCCCTGGGAACGCACAACCTTCAAGATCCGCGGGCTGATCCAGCACGTGCTTTCGAATCGCGGCGATCTACTTTCAGCCGCACTCACGATCATTCGAGCGTGGTACACGAACAGACAACCGATCGCCAACGTGCCGTCGCTGGGAGGCTTTGAAGCATGGGCAAGGGCTGTCGGCAGCGTCCTGGCGTTTGCGGGCATCGACGGCTTCCTGGGAAATCTGGATCGCACACAGGTAACACAGGACGAGGACACCCAGCAGTGGACCGCTTTCTTTGATGCGTGGTGGGAGGCGTTCGAATCGCGGAGTGTGACCGTCGACGACCTCTGCCAGCAGATCCTGACACATGCCGGCGTACCTGAGCAGGCGCTACCCGATTCGCTCGTTGTACAGCGTGATCGCGGTGAGGGCGCGCTACGCAGGTCGCTCGGTCGCCACCTGTCGCGGCTCACCGGTCGTATCTTCAACGGCCACAAGCTGTTGAGCGTTGGAACCGACCGGCATCGCAAGGTCCGATGTTGGAAACTTGCGGGGTTAATAACCCCGCAGCCAGACACTAACCCCGCAACTAACCCCGCACAAAAAGAGCTTTGGTGACAACATGTTACGACGAATTGCGGGGTCTGCGTGGTTATTTTGCGTTGCTCTTACACGTACGCGTGCGCGCGTACGCGAGTGTATTCCATATAGTAAGGGGCTGGAAATAACCACGCGGAACCCGCTTAACCCCGCAACTCGGTCCGGCGACTCTCTACCGACCGTCGCGACACGTTGGCCCACGTCGCGCGATTCCCAATCCTTCGCGACCTCGATCTCAGCTTGCCACCGCTCGCAACACGTGGCCACACGGTGGCCCATATGGCGTCTGCCAAAATGGCACGGCAAACACAAGACGCCACCTATTCTATGGTTCCTTCCCAGCCATAGGGGGTGGAAAAGGCCAGCGGGAACCGTCGCAAACCGTTAGAGAGTTTGTTCTTAGAGTCCAGGCTTTTTTGGAGGAGAGCACTTCATGGAAACTACGCACGGATCGTTAACGCAGGTGTTTGAGTACGAGGGGCACGGCGTCCGCGTGGCGGGCACACCGGAATTGCCGCTGTTCGTGGCGGCCGACGTTTGCAGAACACTAGGAATTGGCGACACATCGAGAGCGATCGAGCGACTTGATGACGACGAAAAGGGTACGAGTTCAATTCGTACCCCTGGCGGCACACAGCAGATGCTCTGCGTGACCGAGTCCGGCCTCTACTCGCTGATCCTTGGCAGCCGCAAACCGGAAGCACGAGCCTTCAAGCGCTGGGTCACTCACGAGGTTCTGCCAACGATCCGCAAGACCGGTCGCTACGCTGTGGACCTGTCACCCGCCGAGCACCTGCTCGCCCAGGCACAGATGCTTGTCGACCAGGAGCGTCGCCAGCGGGCTCTGGAGTCACGTACGAACGCGATCGAAAACCGTGTGGCGGTCGTCGAGGCCCGCCAGGCACAGGGGGCACCCGACTTCTACAGCGTCGTGGCCTACTGCAACCTGCGACGCTTGCGGCTCGATCTGACGATGGCGATCGAATGGGGCCGGCTGGCCAGCGGTTTGTCGCGCAGCCTGGGCATACCCGTCGGCCGGATCAAAGATCCCCGGTTCGGCATGGTGAATAGCTACCACATTGAAGTGCTGGACGAAGTCGCAGCTCGTGTGAGCTGACGAAAACGGATGCTGCTACATCGCAACTGACAAGGAGGAAAGTTATGAAGATCGAACTGTGGGACATTGGTCGGATCAAGCCGTACGACAAGAACCCGCGTCTCAACGACAATGCCGTTGACGCCGTGGCCGCGAGCATCAAGGAGTTTGGATTTCAGCAGCCCCTCGTCGTCGACACTGACGGCGTCATCATCTGCGGACACACGCGGTACAAGGCGTCCCAGAAGCTAGGCCTCGAGAAGGTGCCGGTCCACGTGGCCAGGGACCTGACGCCCGAGCAGATCAAGGCGTACCGGATTGCCGACAACAAGACGTCGGAACTTGCGGAGTGGAATTACGATCTGCTGCCGATCGAGCTCGCTGACTTGCAGGCGTGCAATTACGACCTCGGGCTGCTGGGCTTCGACCAGGACGAACTGGCAAAGCTGCTCGGCGGCGAATTGCAGGAAGGACTGTGCGATCCCGATGAGGTGCCGGCGCCACCCGACGCCGCGATCACGCAGCCCGGCGATCTTTGGATCCTGGGCGACCATCGGTTGCTCTGTGCCGACAGCAGCAAACCGGAGGATGTCGATCGGTTGCTGGACGGTGCCAAGATCCATCTGGTAAACACCGACCCGCCGTACAACGTGAAGGTCGAACCGCGTAGCAACAACGCCATCGCGGCTGGCCTGTCATCGTTCCAAGGCACGTCACATCACCAGGGACTCGACCTCGCACGAAACCCTGGCAAATCGAAACCTACGCAGAAAAAACTGCGGGCGAAGGATCGGCCGCTGGCGAACGACTTCGTGTCGGACGAGGAGTTCGACCGTTTGCTGCTGGCGTGGTTTGGCAACATCGGACGTGTGCTCGAGCCTGGTCGCGCGGCGTATATATGGGGTGGCTACGCGAATTGTCTGAACTACGGGCCACCGTTGCGGGCAGCAGGGTTGTATTTTTCACAGGCGATAATCTGGGACAAGATGCATCCCGTTCTCACACGCAAAGATTTCATGGGCGCTCACGAATGGTGTTTTTATTCGTGGAAGGAAGGTGCTGCACATCGGTTCTACGGTCCCAACAACGCGACGGACATTTGGCACGTTAAGAAGATTCCGCCGCAGAAACTCGAGCATTTAACGGGCAAACCTGCGGAATTGGCGGTGCGGGCCATTCAGTATTCCACGGTCGCTGGCGAAAACGTACTGGATCTGTTCGGTGGTAGCGGTTCGACACTCATTGGTGCTGAGCAGACCGGTCGGCGGGCGTTCCTTATGGAACTCGATCCGCTGTACTGCGACACCATCTGCGACCGCTTTCAGCGTTTTACTGGCGTGCCCGCGGTGCTCGAACGCACCGGCGAGTCGCCGATCCCGATGAAGCCGCGAGAGGAGAACATGCGATGAGAACCAATCCGACAAATCGTGGTTCTGTCACAGAATATGGGTACCGGCGATTCATTCAGAAAAACCGCAAACAACGCTTCGAGCACGTCCTCGTGTGGGAATCCCACCACGGTCCGGTCCCGTCCGGATACGAGATTCATCACATCAACGGTAACAAGCTCGACAATCGGATTGAGAACTTGAAGTTGTTGACGCGACTGGAGCATAAGCGAATACACAGCGGTTGCTATCGCGTAGGTAGCACATGGCTAAAGCGATGTCGCCGTTGTCAATGGTTTCGCCCCATCGACACGGAATTTTACGAGTACGTCGGGCGAAATGGCGTAATGGGCGTCTGCCGCCGCTGCGCGTCGGAATTGGCTGTGGAAGCCAAGCAACGTCGCCGTGCGAGGACAAAAAGCCAGGAGACTCCACCATGATCTATCTCGCCACGCCTTACTCACACCCCGATCCCGCCATTCGCGAGCAGCGGTTCGCCACGGTATCGCGAGTCGCCGCCGAACTTGTTCGTGCCGGGCAGCATGTGTTTTCACCGATCTCGCACAGCCACCCGCTTGCCATTCACGGCATTCGCGGCGACTGGGAGTTCTGGTCAGCGTTCGATCGTCGCTTGCTGGCGATTTGCGACGAAGTGGTCGTGCTGATGCTCGACGGCTGGCGTGAGAGCCGTGGGGTGCAGGCGGAGATCGACCTGGCGATCGAGATGGACCTGCCGGTCCGTTACTTGTCGCCAGCGATGATTTCGAATGCGTCGGGCGGCGACACCAACATCAGTGTTCGCCCGTTGTCCCAGGAGACGTCAACTTGAAACCACGCATCGTCGCCACTTCCATGACGCGAGACGCTCGCGACCGTTCCGGTCAGTCCCATTGGGATTGGGTCGGGATCGTCGTTCATCGCCACGAGCCGGATGCGGTCGCCCCGTTTCGGAACCGGATTCATCGTTCGTCCTCCTTTGCGAGCATTTGTTGATGCCATTTCCACATGTCGATTTCGTCGGTTGTCGCTGGCCGTATCGCGCGGATTTCGATGGGGGCCTCTTTACCCCATCGCTGCCGCAGGTCGGCATACAGTTCGTGCAACGCAACACGCCCCAGTTCGCGGGCGGCCGTGTTGTTCTCGGCGTCGACCAGGACGTAGCGAGCCAGTGTGGCGACGTAGTAGGTGGTCATGTTGATTGCTCCGGGATTTGGTATTGCGATACGACACAGGAGCCACGATTCGCGTTGGCTGTAAAGCGGGCTGCCCACCAATGCCACGTGACGCCCCCCGTTGGCCCACGTTGCGACGTACGCGGCCGGTTGACCAGCACGTCCACCAACGACAAAACGCCCCGACGTGGCGAACGTGGGGCGTTGTGGGCCGAGGCAGCCGCTACCGATCGCGGCCTGGCCGTCGGCGTGGGCGTTCGTCCCGCGGTTGCGGTGCGAACGGCGGGTCGATCTCGTCCGCAATCGCCAGCAGGACGTCGACCAGATCGTGGGCGTCGAGGTGGCTCGAGCGCCGCCCGGAATCCAGTTCCTGCTGGATCGTCGCGGTTACCATGCGAATGGCGTCGGCGAGTTCGTTCATCGCACCGCCTCCTTCCGCTTGGCGGTCGGGCAGAGAATGTAGGCACCGGTTCCGGTGACCGGGTAGTCATTACCATCGCTGGCGTGAGCCACCAACCCGTCGCCGCGCCGACATACGAACCGAACGGTCAAGCCCAGCGGCTTTCCATCGATCAGACGGAGGTCGTAGGCAACTCCCGGCTCAGGCGAGGCCCGCTCGGCGTCCCGCAGATCGTTTACTTCGGCCAGCGAGCCGATATGAATCGACCGCGGCAGCGGACGCAGCCGTTGTGCCGAGCGGACGGTGATTTCACGGCCGGTCGACTCGTTAATCGCGACGATCCGCTTCCGGCATACGCGACGACGGGACCATGTCGAGGTTGGAGCCTCGCGAATGTCGGTGACTCTGACCACAACCGATCGCCCGGAGACCTTGGCGAGGTAGCGACCACCGATTTCGATTTCGTTGATCTTCATCGGTCACCTCCGTTACTGATTGGCGGCGAAGTGGCCGCGTTCGGTCTTCTTGAACCGGGCCTCGTCCCCCTTGGTAGCGATCTCCCGCAGGATGGCGCTGTAGAGCGTCGCGTGCGGGGTCTTGCCGCCGGGGCTGGTCCAGTAACCTTTGGCCGCCATCGTGTCGACCATCTGCTTGGTGTTGAGCGGCTCGGCCGATTCCCCCAGCACCTTCGCAGCCGCGTCGAGTGCCGAGAGTTTCTTGTCCGTGGGCTCGGCCTTGCGTTTCGATTTCTTCGCGGGAACTGCGGGGGTCGTCGTTTCCACCACTTCGCCAGTGCTCGTCTCGTCAACAACCTTGATCGTCCGCGGCTTGGCGGCCTTTTTCGTTCCGGCCTTTTTCGAATTGGTCTTCTTCGTAGTCATCGTTCGTCTCCCTATCGTTGGTCGCGATGGTTGGGCTGCCATCGTCAGGCGGCGGGAACCACCCGCCACAACGCAGCGACTCGCGTCGCCCGCGTTTCGGCTTTAGTACGCGACCTCCCAGGCCCGTTTCGATCCGTACCCGAACTGCCGGCCTTCCACGATGAAGACCACACGGTCGTCGTCGACATCCTCGTCGTCACCTTCACCGTCATCGCAATCGTTGATCTCGTCGCCCGACGCCAGGCCTGCGATTCCGTTCTCGAACGGCCAATTCGCCTGCGTCATCAGGCGGACCTCCGTATCGCCACCGAGTGCGTCGCGGTACTCTTCCAGTCGCTGGATCAATTCGTCGATGGTCATGGTCTTGCTCCTTGGTGTTGGGGGTTACTCGGCGTAGATGTGGTCGGCCAATCCGGCACACAGAAAATCGACCACCGCCTGCGTCTTGTCGGAGGCGGCCGGGATGTCCATTCCGCGATCCCAGTTGAAGGTCGTCTCTTTGTTCGTGAGCCGGGCGATCCAGAGTTTCGAGATGCGGCTGTTGTTCAGTTCCCATTCCGGGTTCTCGGCATGTTCCGGAAAGACCAGGGCGTCGAATCGGAAACCGGCGATCGTGCCGGAAACCCAGGTCCCGCCCCCGGAGGCCCGGCGGCTGGTTTTGGTGATCTGCAGGTCGTCGCCCAGGTCGTATTCGAAGGGGTCGTTTGTCTTGGCCATCGTCGTGTCTCCCGTTGGTGGTTGGTTCGTAATTCGTTCCCGTTAACACACATGAGCCATGACTTTCGGAACGCAGCAAGCGTTGTTGCGAGTAATTCCAAAGATTCTTTTGGGCCTTGTTTTCCAGGGGTTTTCGCATGTTCGCGGAATTCGCAACGATGTGCGGGAATCGGGCCGCCAACGAAAAAACCCCGGGCGGTTGATCCCGGGGCGTGGGCAGCGTTTGGTCTAGACCGCCTGGTCGTACTTGCGGGCCATCTCGATCAGTTTCGTCTTGATCCCCTTCCAATCCGGCGTCGCGGCGTCGCTGGCGATCTGTCCGAAAACCTTGTCCCGCAGGGCGCCCTTGTACCAGCCTTTCGTCCATCCGAGCCGATAGTACAGGCGGTTGAGTTCCGTCTCGCCGCAACCCGCACCGGGGCGATCCCAGCAGCTCTTGGTGCCTTCGGCTTTGGCGTAATCCCAATCCGCACAGCGTTTGGTGTTCAAGGCGAGCTCGACCAACCCCAGGCACATCATCAGGTACCCGAGCACCTTGGTCTTGTTGAGCGATCCGGCGAAGGCCCGAAACTCGATCCGGTTCTTCCCGCGGGCCAGGTGCGTCAGGTTCAGCAGGTGGTAGCGATCCGATTCGCAGCGCTGCTTGGCCCGATCCTTGTCTCCGTACTGTTTGATCTGCTTCGTGTAGACCGTTTGTTCGCGACGTCGCGTTCCGGTGCTGGCGAAGATCGCCCGTTCGTGGTTGCCGACCAGGGAAATCAACCGGGCCAAGGCGGCGGCGTCGCCGTTCCATTCGATCGTGACATGCAATCCGCAGGTCGGGTTGACCCGAGCCCCGCGAGCGTTCATCGCGTCGATCGCGTCTTCGATCTGCTTGAGGCCTTCGACTCCCCGCAGCTTCGGGCTGACGAACTCGCAGCCTTTGCGATCCGGCGTCGTCGGGCGGATGCTGCTGTCGCGTTCTGCTCGCCAGCCTTCGGGCAGCCAGGGAACCTGGCACCCGCCGTGGTACGGTCCGATCGGCGTCGTGTCGCTGTTGGGGAGGGTGGTTTCGAATTCAATCCCGAAGGCGATGTCGTTGGCGTTCATCGTGAGGTCCTTTCGTTGGTGTGGTTCGAGGTGTCGTTCGCTTCGCGTGTGACACATGAGCCATGGTTTTCCGGGAACCTCAAGCCAAGAAACGCTGCTTTTCTTCTGGATTTCGCATGTTTTTGAGAAGGCCACGTGGGCCACGGATTTGGCCCGTGTGGGGCCCGAAAATCGGGCGATAAATGGGGCGAAGGTGGCCCGAGGTCGCAACCTGGGCGGCCCTGTGGCGACACGGGCCAAGGTGGGGAAAGGGAGGCAAGGATGACTACCGAACACGCACCGGTTGATCCGAATCGGCTCACGCCGGAACAAGCCGCCAAACTGCTGTCGGCGGCGGCCAAGGTTCGCATTCCCGTGGAACAGATCGCTGCCGATCTCGAGGCGGGAGCGCCGCGGAACGCGGACGGGACGCTCAACCTGGTGCATTACTCCGCATGGATGGTAAAGGAGATGGGCCGTGGCGACTGACCCCCGTAAACTCAGACCGAGCGAACTCTGCCGAATGCTCAACTCGACGCCGCTGGGCGAGGTGATCAACGAGCGACAACTGCATCGACACCGCACGCGTGCGGGCAATCGAATTGGCGACGGTCGATTCGTCGATCTGCTGCGATACGTTGCTTGGCTAATCCAGATTCGGCACGCCCCTCGGCGGGAATCGGAAGGCGACAGCTACGAGCGCATGAAGGAACGCGCTCGAGCGAGAAACGCTGCTCTGGCACTGGCCGGTCGCGACATCGGTGAGCTGCCTGCTGTTGTAAAGCCGGATCGCAAGAAGAGAGCCGCCTCGGATTTCCGGTTCTTCTGCGAGTCGTATTTTCCGCTGACGTTTCACCTGCCGTGGTCACCCGATCATCTGAAGGTCATCGGCCGCATCGAACAGGCCGTGCTACGCGGTGGACTGTTCGCGATGGCGATGCCACGCGGGAGCGGAAAAACTACGGTGTGTGAGTGTGCCTGCATCTGGGCGGTGCTGAACGGCCATCGCGACTTCGTGGCCTTGGTCGGTTCCGATGAGGGGCACGCGATGGACATGCTCGAATCGATCAAGATGGAACTCGATGGCAACGAGCTGTTGCTCGAGGACTATCCCGAGGTCGTGTACCCGATCCAGGCCCTGGATGGCATTGCCAATCGTTGCAACGGCCAACTTTACAAGGGCCAGCGAACGCACATCGGCTGGACCGCACGTGAGGTGGTGTTGCCCACATTGCCCAACAGCGTCGGTAGCGGGGCGATCATCAAGGTCGCCGGTATCACCGGTCGGATTCGCGGGATGAAATACAAGCGGGCTGACGGCCACACGGTACGTCCCTCGCTCGTGGTCATCGACGATCCGCAGACCGACGAATCGGCCCGGTCGCTCAGCCAATGTGCGACTCGCGAGAGTATCCTGGCCGGTGCCATCCTGGGTCTGGCCGGACCCGGCAAGAAGATTTCCGGCATCATGCCGTGCACGGTGATTCGGCCGAGCGACATGGCGGACAACATCCTGAGCCGTGAAAAGCATCCCGAATGGAATGGGGAACGGACCAAGATGGTCTATTCGTTTCCAACGAACGAGAAGCTATGGCAACGGTATGGCGAGCTTCGTGCGGAGAGCCTGCGGTCGCAAGGCGACACTCAACTGGCCACCGATTTCTACGCCGCCAACCGGGAGGCGATGGACGCCGGTGCGGATGTCGCCTGGCCGGAGCGGTTCAATCACGACGAACTGTCAGCCACGCAGCACGCGATGAACCTCAAGCTGCAGGACGAGGCGGCCTTCTTCGCAGAGTACCAGAATGAACCGCTGCCCGAGGATACCGCCACCGATGATGAACTGACGGTGGACCAGATCGCGGCCAAGGTCAACCGCTTGGAACGCCGTGTGGTGCCGATCGGGGCAACCCGCTTAACCATGTTCATCGACGTCCAGGCGAATCTGCTGTTTTTTGTGGTCGCGGCGTGGGAGGAGGATTTCACCGGCTACGTGGTTGATTATGGTACGTTCCCGGATCAGAAGCGGCCGTATTTCACGCTGCGAGACGCCCGATCGACGCTGTCGCTCGTGACCAAGGCCAGCGGACTCGAGGGAACGCTCTACGCGGGTCTCGATCGGCTGACGCACGACTACCTGGCTCGCGAATGGCGGCGAGACGACGGGGCAATGCTCCGAATCGAACGGTGTTTGGTGGACGCCAACTGGGGATCGTCGACGGACGTGGTTTACCAGTTCTGCCGACAATCTCCGCATGCGTCGCTGATCATGCCCAGCCACGGGCGGTTCGTAGGTGCGTCGAGCCAACCGTTTTCGGAGTACAAACGGCGTCCGGGCGATCGCGTCGGGCACAACTGGCGGATTCCCAACGTCCATGGCAAGCGAGCTGTGCGGCACGTGGTCTTTGACACGAACTACTGGAAGTCGTTCATTCACGCCCGGCTGGCGGTGGCGATGGGGGATCGCAACTGTCTGTCGCTCTTTGGCGAGGGACCAGACCAACACCGGCTATTTGCCGAGCACCTGTCCGCCGAGTATCGCGTGAAGACCGAGGGACGCGGCCGGACCGTCGACGAATGGAAGCAGCGGCCGGAACGCGGTGACAACCACTGGTTTGACTGCCTGGTAGGGGCTGCGGTGGCGGCCTCGATGCAGGGAGCCGTGCTACGAGGAACGACCGAAGCTGCACCGGTAAACCGTGATCGCGTCAGCTTCGCGGAACTGCAACGGAGGCGTCGCCGATGAATCGATCCGTGGCACCTCGATCGCAACGTGGCATTTCCTGTCCAAAGTGCGGCTGCCGGCACTTCTACACGACGCACACCGAGCCGCTGCGAGACGGTCGCATCCGCCGGCGTAAGGAGTGCCGACACTGTGGTCGCCGAATCGTGACCTTTGAATCAGCTCCGACAAAGCGGGCTGATTGCTAGATGTAGTACGATTTTCACTTTTTTTCTTTCCCGGGACGTCAGTTACGCGCAGAACCGGGTTGTTATCCAGATAGGCGGGAGCGAATCGCCTTTGCCCTGGAGCAATCCGAAATGGCCGAGCTCGACGACACCATTCGCCAAAACGCCCAAGGCCCAGCCAAGGCCGCCGGTGATGCGGGCAGTCTCGAACAGCACAAGCTCTCCGAGCAGATCGAAGCTGACAAATACCTCGCCTCGAAAGAGGCATCCAAATCGAAACATCGCGGCCTTCAGTTCAACAAGATCGTTCCGCCTGGAGCCGACTGATCGTGATGGGCTGGATCTCCAATCTGTTCTCCCCTCCCAAGTCGGCTCGCCTGCGGACCAGGTCGATCGTACGGGCTCGCTACGACGCGGCCGTGACGAATGAAGACAATCGTCGCCATTGGGCCAATGCGGACGGGCTATCGGCCAACGCGTCGAACAACTCCGAGGTGCGACGTGTCCTTCGCAACCGAGCCCGCTACGAGGTTGCCAACAACTCCTACGCCCGCGGCATCGTGCTCACGCTGGCACACGACGTGGTGGGGACGGGACCTCGGCTGCAATTGCTGACTTCCGATGCCGAAGCAAACCGCCGCATCGAACAGGCGTTCATGCAGTGGTCCCGATCGATCGGACTTCCGGAAAAGCTGCGAACCATGCGAATGGCCCGCGCCACGGATGGCGAGGCCTTCGCGATCCTCATCAACAATCCCGCACTTCCCACCGAGGTGCAGCTGGACTTGCGACTCATCGAAGCGGATCAAGTCACCACTCCGGACCTTAATCAACTTACGTCCAGCGCCGTCGATGGCATCCTCTTCGACACGTCGGGAAATCCGATTGAATACCACGTGCTCCGCAAGCATCCAGGCGATAGCTCGAACAGCCTGACTCGTGATTACGATCGAGTCCCCGCTTCGGCCGTGGTGCATTGGTTTCGTAGCGACCGCCCAGGACAGTCGCGAGGCATTCCCGACATCATGCCGGCGCTGCCGCTGTTCGCACAACTCCGTCGTTTCACGCTTGCCGTCCTCGCTGCCGCTGAGACGGCTGCCGACTTCGCAGGCATCTTGTACACCGATGCACCGGCTAACGGTGAAGCGGATGCCGCGGAACCATTCGAGCCGATCGAACTGGAGAAGCGGGCACTCGTGACCATGCCGGGCGGTTGGAAAATGAGCCAGATGCAGGCCGAACAACCTGCCACGACCTATGCGGAGTTTAAGCACGAAATTCTCAACGAAATCGCCCGCTGCCTGAACATGCCGTTCAATGTGGCCGCTGCAAATTCATCGGGGTACAACTACGCCAGCGGTCGGCTCGATCATCAAACCTATTTCAAAGCGATCCGTGTTGAGCAATCGCACCTCGAGTGCGTGGTCCTGGATCGCATCTTAACCGCCTGGTTCGACGAAGCGGCACTGCTCGCAGATTTTCTGCCTGCCGGATTGGGACCGATCGCCGATTGGCCGCACCAGTGGTTCTGGGACGGGCATGAACACGTCGATCCCGCGAAGGAGGCCAGTGCTCAGGCGACTCGGCTTTCGAATCTGACCACCACGCTCGCCGACGAGTACGCGAAACGCGGACTCGATTGGGAGACGCAGCTGCGGCAGCGCGCCAAGGAAATGCAGCTTATGAACGAACTCGGCCTCACGATGTCGCAATCTCAAGCTCCAGCCCCTACGGAGACCCCGAATGAAACAGACCAAGCAACGCCAGCCAGCGACGGTTAAGTCAGCGGCGATGCCGACGCTGCTCAGCTTCGTGGCCAGTGCAACCGTGGACGTGGAAGCAGCGGCCGATGGTGCCAGTGCATCGCTACCACGATTCCGCATGGTTGCCTACACGGGCGGACCGATGCGAGTCGGAGGCTGGCGATATCCAGTGATCATCGATCTGGCTGGCCTGGCGATTCCGTCACAGGCACGGCCGATCCGATTCGGTCACGACCCGCTGTCGGGTGTGGGACACACCGACGCGATTCATGTGGAAGACGGCCAACTCGTCGCAACGGGGGTCGTTTCCAGAGACACCCCGGCTGCCCGCGAAGTCGTCGTCAGTTCGAAGAACGGATTTCCATGGCAGGCCTCGGTTGGCGCTGGCGTGGAGGAGTTCGAGTTCGTCAAGGAAAGCCAGAAGGTCATGGTGAACGGACGCCAATACAGCGGGCCGCTCAACGTGGTTCGGAAGGCGTCGCTTGGCGAGATCAGTTTCGTGGACCTTGGGGCGGACGGAGCGACCAGCGCGAGCGTGGCGGCCCAAGCCCACACATCGACAGGAGAACCAATCGTGGAAGACCCGATCGTCAC